>NZ_JAZLLZ010000202.1:0-9624 GCF_045598405.1 Sodaliphilus sp. | reverse complement strand
TAGAATAATTACTTATTCAGTTAAATCAGAGCAATCTGTTGTAACTATACTACAATAGATTTTTATCCGCACGGGGGTCTCACATGATTTTGTAATGAGAGGCTGAAAGCCGACACGCAGAACGCAGTTCTGCACATAACCCTGTCCTAACTGAGCGCAAGCGAAGGCAGGGCAGGGTAAACGCGATACACTGTACCGCGGTTGAAGACCGCTACCTTGCACGTTTCGAGGTAGCGGTCTTCAACCGCGATTTTGTTACACTTCACACCCCCCACCGGCAGTCGTTTCACTCCCTTCGGTGGGGGTTATGTGTCCAAAGCAAGCTTTGTGCGTGTCGGCTTTCAGCCTCTAATTGTTAATATATTTTCAATGAAAAAAAATCAGTGAGATCAGTGAGATCCGCGCGGGGAGTTCCATTGGTGAATAGTTACTGTCATCTGTGCCTTCTGTGTAGATGTTGAGAAATCGCAACCGGAAAACAGGAAAAATGCAGTAAAAGACAAAAAAAACAGCTTTTTTCTTGCGGGGATGCAAAATTAGTTGTACCTTTGCATCCGCAATGCCCAAGTGGCGGAATTGGTAGACGCGCACGTTTCAGGTGCGTGTGCCGCAAGGCGTGAAGGTTCGAGTCCTTTCTTGGGCACAAAAAGCGGTTGATAATCTAACGATTATCAACCGCTTAACTTTTTACCCGCCCTCATATTTATAGAATTGGCCACAATTTGGTCATAGTGTTCTGCTAACATACAAAAAAGGTGTGCCACTTTGGACACACCTGTATTGTTTTTTGTGGATGTTGGGTCAGTTGCAGTCGCAGCTTCCGCCGCAGCCTCCGCAGTCGCCGCAACCGCCAGCGCTGCCGCAGCTTGCGCAGCCTTTCTTGGGGTTGAGTTCCTCGGCTGTGGCCTCGCGCACGGTGACTACCTCGCCCACGTAGCGCAGCGTGCAGCCAGCGAGCTGGTGGTTGAAGTCGAGTGTCACGGTGGCGTCGTCCATCTTAACTACCTGGCCCAGCACACGCATGCCGTCGGCAGTCATCATGGGCACCTGGGCGCCCACATACACTTTCTCGCTGTCAAACTTGCCGTCAACGAGGAATGTGTCGCGGGGGAGATCCATTACGTAGTCGGGGTCAACCTCACCGAATGCATCGGCGGGAGCCAGCGTGAAGTCGAATTTCTCTCCTTGCTCAAGGCCTTCGATGCCGGCCTTGAACGCTTCGAGCATGCCGGGATCCTGGCCAAACACGAATGCGTCGGGGGCATCGGGGGTGAACTTGAATATTGACACTTCCTTGCCGTTGTCCTCGGTGAAAATCTCGTAGGCAAGCTCTACATATTGTTTCTCTTCAATCTTTGCCATGTTGCTTTAATTCTTTGTTTTTTGAATTGTTATTTTACTTCCTTTACAAGGAAAATCTCGGTGGGGAAGTGGTCGCTGAATCCGTTCAGGAACACACCTGCCGAGTAGGTGCGCAGGGGGTATCCCTGGCGGTCGCCCTCGCGAGTCTTGAGGAAGTCGCGGTTGAGCACCTCGGCGCGCAGGAATGTGAGCTGGGGTTTGTCTTTGCCTTTGTGATACTTGGTGAAGTAGTCGGTCATCATGATTTGGTCAAAGAGGTTCCAGTTGCCTTTGTAGGCCAGAGTGCCGATGCCCTTGTCGAGCTTCTCCCAGAAGGGGTTATACATAGCGCCGTTAACAGCGTCGTCGATCTTCTTCATGCCGCGCATCACCTTGGCGCAACTCTTGTTCTGCGGGTCGTCGTTAAGGTCGCCCATCATGATGACGCCTTGGTTGGGGTCATCGGTGAGCAGTGAGTCGACGATGTGGCGTGACAGTGCGGCGGCTGCTTCGCGCAGGTAGCTTGACTGCTCCTCGCCGCCCAGGCGTGAGGGCCAGTGGTTGACGATGACGCTCACTTTCTCACCTGCCAGCAAGCCGGTAACGCACAGCTGGTCGCGTGTGCGGAATTTGGGGTTGCCCTCGATGGTGAGGCGGTGGTTGTTGACGTTGAGCACCTTGAAGAAGCGGGGGTTGTAGAGCAAGCCCACGTCCACGCCGCGGCGGTCGGGACCGTCGTGGTGCACGATTTGGTAGTGCTGTGCGCGTATTTCGGGCTGCTTCACGAGGTCTTGGAGAACGGTGATGTTCTCAATCTCGCTCACACCGATGATGGCGGGGCCGTTGGGTGTGCCCTGGCTGGTCATCTGGCTGATGGCGTAGGCCATGTTGTGCTGTTTCTGCCAGTATTTCTCGTTGTTCCACTGGCGTGCGCCGCTAGGTGAAAATTCAAGGTCGTACTGACCGTTATTGTTGATTGTGTCAAACAAGTTCTCGAGGTTATAGAACATAACGCCATACACATTGTAGCGGCGTTCCTGCGCAAGTGCGGGAACCAGCATCAATGCTGCCAAGGCAAACAAAAGGATTTTTTTCATAATAAATTAATAGTAGGTAAATGTTTATGCTAAATAATTTGTAAAGTTACTGTAAATGTTGCAAAGCACAAAACAAAATCGCAAGAATTTGCATTTTTTTTGTGTTGCAAGCTGGTGTTAGGGTAGTGTTAGGGTAGTGGTGAAGAAGTGCGGCAGGAGGTTAGGGGTGTAGTTTTCGGCTCTCTTCTAGGGCTTTGTCGAGCTGGGCGCACGGCACCATGATCTCGACAACGCGGCTGCTGTGTGCATCGTGGTAGCGATAGCCTATTCCGCGCCCTGTTGCCGTCACCGTCTGCACGAAGTCTCTGAAGTCGCTGTTTGCTAACTGTTCCAGTACCAGGTTTTTGCGCTGGGCTTCGGTGCTTGATATGCTTTCCATCATGTCGTTTCCGCCCTCGATCTGGTAGTCATACACCACGTAGTCGCTTTCTTGTACAAGTGCGGTGCACACGGTGTATTCGTCGATGACCATGGGCATCTGCTGGTTAGAGTAGTCTATGAGGGTGTCTAGTTCCTTCTGGGCCTTGGTTGTGCACGACGACAAGCTTGCCACGAGGACTATTGCCATGATAGTGATTGCGATGTGGATGGTTTTGTTTCTTGCCATGATTCTTTTGGGTTTTTACAATGTGATACAAAGTTACGCATTTTAATTGACATGACAAAAAAGCGCCACCGCGGGAGCGGGGATGTGACTATGTTGCTGTGTGGCATATCTATATGGTGAATGTGTTTGCATTTCTATAAATTTGCACTATAAATTGCATTTTTATCGTTTTTTTTGGTGTTTTTTTCTATATCATTTGTCAATTTGTAACCAAAACTTGCACAATTAATTTGGAAACGTTTATTTTGTGTCAAATTTATTTCATTACGATTGTTTTTAGGCTTGTTTATTTCATTTATTTCTAATATCGTGAACACATATTTTGGGTTTAGTTAAAAGTTTTAGACTTCAAAAATCATTACTGCTTTGGCAGTAAGAAGGGGAACAGAATGCGTGTAGCACTCTGTTCTTTTTTGTTCGCCCAGGGTAACTATTCAGCAATGGTATTTTGAGTAATATCCCCGCGCGGATCTCACTGATAACACAGATTTAATAATAACTGAAAGAAATTAAAATAATTAGAATAATTTCTTATTCAGTTAAATCAGAGCAATCTGTTGTAACTATACTACAATAGATTTTTATCCGCGCGGGGATCTCACATGATTTTGCAATGAGAGGCTGAAAGCCGACACGCAGAACGCAGTTCTGCACATAACCCTGTCCTAACTAGGCAGGGCAGGGTAACCGCGATACACTGTACCGCGGTTGAAGACCGCAACCTTGCACGTTTCGAGGTAGCGGTCTTCAACCGCGATTTTATTACACTTCACACACACACACACACCGGCAGTCGTTTCACTCCCTTCGGTGGGGGTTATGTGCCCAAAGCAAGCTTTGTGCGTGTCGGCTTTCAGCCTCTAATTGTTAATATATTTTCAATGAAAAAAAATCAGTGAGATCAGTGAGATCCGCGCGGGGAGTTCCATTGGTGAATAGTTACGTTTCTTTGACTATTGGCGCCCGACGAAAAAAAATATTTGAATTTGAATAATTTAGACTTATTTTTCTCGTTATAAGAATAGGATTATTATGTCATCGTGCGCGCGCAGGTACGCCCACGCGTGTATGAACGCACCGCACGACGCTGAATACAAAACAATTATCGCATGGTTAAAAAAATATTTCTACTCTTTGCCCTTGCATTGCCCAGCGTGATGGGCGCGCAACGCATTACCGACACGTGGAAGATTCACCCGCTCTTTGCCGGAGCCAAGGCGCAGAACACCATTGATGCCGGCGACAGGGTGTACTACCTGGCAAGCAACAACCTGTTTTGCTACTACAAGGACACTCAGGAAAACGAAGCCCTCAACAAGAGCAACTACCTGAGCGACGTGGCAGTCACCGGAGCCTACTATGACGAGGCCCGCAAGATGGTGATTGTTACCTATGACAACGGCAACATGGACGTGGTGAACGGCGACGGCAAGGTGACCAATATGGTCGATATCAAGAACGCAACGCTCTCGGCATCAAAGGGCATCAACCACATCTCGTTTGACAGCAAGTATGCCTATGCGGCAACCAAGTTTGGCTATGTCGTGATCGATGACAGCAAGCACATCGTCAAGGAGTCGCGCATCTACGGCAAGAACCTGTCGAGCGTGGCCCATGTGGGCAAGTGGATTGTCATCGCCCAGGACGGCGTCATCATGGTGGGCGAGGAAGCCAAGCACCGCGAGACGCTCGACCAATATGCCGCAACAGGCATCAGCCGTGCCAACGCGCAACTCACGCCCATCGACGACACGCATTTCTTCATGGCGTCGAACACTGCCCTGGAACTGTGCGAAATCGATGCTGCCGGCACCGTGACCGCGCAAGTGGTAGAGCCCAGCCGCACAGTGCAGGTGCTCAAAACCAAGACCGGCTACATAGCCAGCTGCCCCGACGCAAAGAAATACATCACCACCAACGCCGCTGGCAGCGAAGTGCAATCGCACGAGGCTCCGCTAGGCGACCTGGTGACAGCCGGCAACGACGGCACGGTGTGGGGACTAAACAAGAACGGCCTGCACAAGATGGGCGACGAGAACAACTACTTCAAGCCCACATCCATAGGCATCGAGGGCATTACGTTCTGGAGCGTATATAACCCTGGCGACAAGAAACTATATCTGTCAAGCACTTGCGACAACGTGGTGCTATCCAGCGCTATACCCGACGCCAAGACCGAGATATGGACCTATGACGGCGACGACTGGGACGACGTGACCCCCGACGGCGTGCCTCCTTACAGCGGACAGCAGGGCAACTACTGCCCCGTGATGGTGCCCGGCAGCACAAGCGAGTACCTGTTCAGCACCAGCCGCGTGGGCATTTGCCACGTCAAGGACGGCAAGATGGCCAATGTTTACCACATGGACAACATGCCCCGTGGCAGCAAGTACATGGCGGCAATAGGATTTGACGAAGTAGGCAACTTCTATGCCGTGCAGTCAAGCAGCACCAATAATTGCCCCGTGATGATCCTGCCCAAGGCAAAGCTTGCCAACCCCGCAGCAGTGACCAAGGAAGACTGGCTCACTCCCACGGTGAACGGCGTCAAGACAAAAGCCGAGTCGTTCAAGCGTTCAAACCTTGTCATCAGCAAGAAGAGCAACATCAAGGTGTTCACCGCAGGTGAGTACATGGGTCCGCTGGTGATATGGAACGACGGCGGCAACATCAAGACCACCACTCCCGCTACCAAGATTTTTGCGGCGACCGAGCTGGTTGACCAGGACGGACTCAAGTATGAGTGGAGTTACATACGTTGCTTCTCGGCCGACATCGACGGCACCATCTGGATGGGAACAACAAGCGGCCTGGTGAAGTTTGACCCCGCCGAGGCTTTCAAGTCTGGTTTCCACGTGACGCGTTTCAAGGTGCCCCGCAACGACGGCACCAATCTGGCCGACTACCTGCTCGACGGTATGGAAATCAACTGCATCACCACCGATGCATCGGGACGCAAGTGGATAGGCACCAACTCCAACGGTTTGTTCCTGGTGAGCGCCAACGGCACCGAGATTCTCAAGTCTTTCAACATCGACAACAGCCCGCTCGTGTCTAACACCATCTACAGCGTGAGCTGCAATTCCGACAACAACTCTGTGTATATCGTGACCAGCAACGGAGTGATGGAGTACTTCACCGACGTGGTTCCGGCTAGCCCCGACTACAGCAACGTGCATGTGTTCCCCAATCCCGTGCGACCCGAGGACGGCACGCTCGTGACCATTGCCGGACTCATGGAGAACTCGCTGGTGAAGATTGCCGACAGCGCCGGCAACGTGGTCAAGCAGCTCAAGAGCGAGGGCGGCATGTGCACATGGGACTGCTGCAACGACGGCGGTAACCGTGTGAGCACCGGCGTGTATTTTGTCATCGCATCGCAGAACGAGGGTGGCAATGGCTCAAGCGTAGTGAGCAAGTTTGTCGTTATCAAGTAAAAAAACAACAGTATATTTATATCTAATATGGCAAAATTTCTTTTATCTCTCCTAGTGCTCGCTATGCCTCTCATTGCATGGGCGCAGAGCAGCAACAACTGGAAAGTGCACCCCTACTTTGTGGCAACGAAGTTGCAAAACAACATCGACACTGGCGACAAGGTGTACTACCTGGTGAGCAACACGGTGTACTGCTACGACAAGGAAAGCAACTCTACCGAAACGCTCAACAACTCCAACATGCTGAGCGACATCTCGGTGGTGAACATGTACTACAACGACTTGAAAAACTATGTGATGCTCGTCTATGACAACTCCAACATTGACATCATCCTTGCCGACGGGCGAGTGGTCAATGTTCCCGAAATCAAGGACGCTGTGATCACACAGACCAAGGCTATCAATCATGTCACATTTGACGACTCACACGCCTACATCGCCACCGACTTCGGTTTTGTGGTGCTTGACGACGAGAAATTTGTCATCAAGGAGTCGCACATCTACGGCGTGAAACTCAACACCGTGGCACACGTGGGCAACATGCTCGTGCTGGGCAACGCGACCGACTCGGGCTTGAGATATGTCTTTACCAGCAACCCGCGCGAGGTGACCACATCGCACCGCAACTTCTCACCGAGCATCTATCTCGCCAACGGACAGGTAACGCCCATCGATGACAAGCACTTCTTCATCAACACAAAGAACACGCTTGAACTGTGCACGCTCGATGGCACCGCGCAAACCCTGACACGACTGGCCGACTACCGCGCGACCAACATCCAGCGCACACCCACCGGCTTCATCGCCAACTTCCCCGATGCCAACTTCTACATCACCACCGATGCACAGGGCGGCAATCCCGTGAAGACGCAGTGTGTCAACGAACTGCTCACATGCAACCCCAACGGCGACGGCTCTGTGTGGGCGTTGAGCGCCAAGGGACTTGCAAAGCAAGGCGAAAACGACCCGAAAAAACTCAACGGCATAGGTATCTCCACCACTGCCTTCTGGACCACATTCAACCCCGGCGATGGCAAGACCTACCTGGCTTCGACAAGCGACAACGGCGTGCTCTCTAGCGCCAACAAGGGCGCCAAGACCGAAATCTGGACTTACGACGGCAACAGCTGGGAAGACGTGACCCCTGCCAACTTCCCCATATACTATAAAGGTGAAGGCTACCAAGGCAACTACTGGCTCAACTTCATCCCCGGCACCGAGAACTCCTATGTGGTGGCCACACGCGCTGCCGGCGTGGCACACGTGGTCAACGGCACAGTGGTCAACACCTATGTGAGCGGAACTAACACGCCCCTCTACGACAAATACAAACCCGCAACGGCTATCGACGGCGAGGGCAACCTGTGGCTGGCCCAATCTTACCAAACCAGCAACAAGACCGTGGCAGTGCTGCCCAAGAACAAGTTTGACGACCCTGCCAAGGTAACAAAGGCCGACTGGTATCTCTTCAACGTGCCCAACATGGAAGTGGGATTCTTCAAGTCAAGCAGCTTTGTGGTGGCAAAGAACAGTGACATCAAGGTATATACCTCTGGACATTACCAGAAACCCCTGGTGATGTGGGACAGCAAGGGCGACATCACCAAGATGCCCGACTCGCGCTCGTTCACACAGTTCCGCTGCACCGACGGCAAGGCTTTCTCATGCGACTACATCCTCTGTCTCCATGCAGCCAGCAACGGCGACGTGTGGATGGGAACAAGCTCGGGCGTGATCTCGTTTAACCCCGCCGACGCTTTCAAGGGAGAGATGCTCGCCAACCACCTCAAGGTGATGAGCGAGGACGGAATGAGCGAGGAATATCTGCTCGAGGGCATACAGGTGAACTGCATCACCGAGGACTCGGTGGGACACAAGCTGCTGGGCACCCGCACTAACGGTTTCTACATCGTGAACAACGACGGCTCGAAGATCCTCAACCACTTCGACACCAGCAACAGCATCCTGCCCAACAACTGCATCTATGACATCTCTTATAACCCTGTCACTAAATCAGCACTCATCGTCACTATGAACGGTGTCGTTGAGTACTTCCTCGACGCAAAGGCATCGGCCAGCGACTACAACAATGTGAACGTGTTCCCCAACCCCGTTAAGCCCGACTACACAGGTTTTGTCACCATCAGCGGGCTCATGGAAGACTCGCACGTGAGCATCGTTGCCCCCGGCGGCGCTGTGGTCAAGGAACTCGCTAGCGACAACGGCTCGTGCTCATGGGACTGCGCCGACGCAACCGGCGAGCGTGTGGCACCGGGCCTCTACACCGTCATGGCGGCACAAGGCGATGGCGAGCAGAAGCCTGTGGCAACATTCCTCGTCCTCAAGTGACGAGGGACCATAAAACATAACGCCGGCCCGGTTCTTAATCACAAGAACCGGGCCGGCGTCGTTTATTTAGGTCCCACACGCCCCTCAAAAACGCAATCAAGATGCAGTGGGCGTGCCGAGCGTGCCGGCAGATTATACCTCTGTGAGAAGGAATGCCATGTATAGGGGCAAAGTGAGCAATGCTCCGTCACGCCCCACATTGTAGTCGCCCAGCTTGATGGCATCGGGCATTGCTGCCGAGATTGCCATCGTGAGATAGTCCACGGTCAACGAGTCGGCAAAAAGTTCGCGCAACCCCTGCTGCTCATGGAAATCCATGTAGATAACATTCTTGTAGTTTTTATAGGCAAAATCCTTTACCGAGAATGTCTTTCCACACTGGCGGCATCCTTTCACAATGATGGGATTTCTGTCAGGGTCGCTTTTCCAGTCCTTTAATATGCTTGTTATCTTACGTTTAAACATAATAAATGCATAGATATTTTGTGTCGCTCACACTTTTTCGGGCGAGTTTTTGCACAATCTCCACACTTTTTCGGGCGAGTTTTCGTTGCAAAGGTAATAATTATTATTGAAAAACCAACCAAAAGCCTGGTGTTTTATTACCCCAGATAACGAACTTTCTGGGAAAGAAACCCCGACTTCCCCCACTTCTCCCACAGAGTTACTATGTTTGCAGTCGCAAATGACAAGAGGCTGTGAAAAATAGCCAGAACAGGCGGTAGCTTTTTCCGCTCAAAGGGGCTTTGCCCCGGCCGCTCGGGCTGTCCCCAGTGTGTTTTTCATAGTTTTT
>NZ_JAZLLZ010000201.1:0-20133 GCF_045598405.1 Sodaliphilus sp. | reverse complement strand
CCGATTAGCGTCCTGCTGGACGCGGTGCTTCTTGCATTTCTTTCCCCCACCGCCACTACGTTCGGCGGTGGGGGTTATTCAGATATTGTCCTTCCGGACAACAAATTAGCAACAATTACATAAACAAGCGAAACTTGAATTTCTAATAATAATGTTGTTTTTTTTGTTTTTTGGCTGTGTGAGAGAAGAAAAGCCCGACAGGGTGATGGCATGTGTTTGTGATTTTGCGGGGAGCGAAGCTCACTGGCGAAATCACAAACGCATGACATCAATGGCGACAGCCATCTTCTCTTACACAGCGGTTTATTTCTGTTTTTGTCCTTTGCCCCAGCATTTAAGGCATAAAACCCTAATCCAATACTCGGTGGGAGAAATTATTTTGCCTTGACTTCAACCGTGTCAAGCTCATTGCCGTTGCGGTCTAGGAGGGTGAGTGAGATGCGGCGGTCGTTGACTTTCATGTTGAGTGCTCCCACGGTCTTGCCGCCCTCGGTGAAACGGTACTTGATGAGGTCTTGGTTATAGGTGAGCACACTGTCCATGTCCTGGCCACGCTCGTCGTCGGCCGACGGTGTCTGCACATAGACCGTGCCTCGGGTGCCATCGGTCTCCTTGCCATCATAGAGGCAGCCAGTGCGGGCATAGATATGGTTATTCCCGCTTAAAGCGAGATCTACGCCCAGTTCGTCAAATATTTTGCTCCATCGTCCATATTGCGACGTCTTGCCATTAACGCCATTGAACCACTGATAGTGCTCGCACACGATGACGTAACGTGGCGGATTGCTGCCACGGCGGGCATCGGTTACCACCTTGCGCAGCCACTGAGCTGCGGTGTCAAATCCCGTGCTGTCACGCATCTCCTCATTGTTGAGCATCACAAACATGGCATTGCCATAGCGAAAATGGTAGCACACGCCCTCCTGCCCCTTGTAGCCATTGCGCGGCACATAGTTGGCATCGCGAAAGAAGTCGCTTGTGCACTTTTCATATCCTCGCGACATGTTGTCGTGGTTGCCGTTGAGGCCTGCCCACATATATTTTGAGAAATAAGGATGCTTATAGAGGTCAACCCAGAACGACCAGCTGCCTCCCCAGGCACACACATCGCCCAAGTGCAGCACCCAGTCAATTGACGAGTCATATTTCTCGACCTGCCCTAGCATGTCCATAGCAGCACGAGTGCGACCTGGCAGCGGGGTATAGTTGTGGAAATCGCTGATGATGCAGCACGACCACTCCTGCCCAGCGGCAGGTGCAGTCCTGAACGAGTAAACCTCGCTGGCGGGGGTGCCGTCGTCTCTAATGATGCGGTAAAGATAGTCCGTTCCGGGAGTGAGACCGCTCAACGTGGCTCCACACTTGATGAACACCGGCGTTTCAATGAAGTTTTCGCCATTGGGACGCTTGGATGAGATGCTGTCAAACGTGAAGCACTGGTTTTCGCAGGACGGCCTGGCATAAGACAGAGCCTCGGGCCAGCTAGCGAGCGCATATTCGACACAAGTGCCTTCTTCCATGGCAGCCCAACTCACGTTGACCTGTGTGGCACAATCCTCGCCGGGGCACGTGATGATTGACTCCACCTGGGCATTCATAGTAGAAAACACCCGGGCTAACAGTAATGCTATAACTAGTCGTTTCATGACGAAAATTAAGAATATCCAGATATTTACTTAAATAGATAAGTGGTGAGGCTCTCCTTGCCCAGATAATAAGCCTTGGCCTTGATCACCTTGTAATCACCCACCTTGACGGGAGCAGTCCACACTTCGCTCTGCGCCGTGGGTTCACTACCATCTAGCGTGTAGCGTATCACCATGCCCGAATACTTGGCATTAGCCAGCAACATGCCATTTTCTACTTTGAGTCCAGGCATACCGATGCGGAAGTTATACCCTTTGGCTTGCAAAATGGGCAGTTCCACCGCACCTATCTTGTTATTATACTGTAACCGAGCAGCCTCATAGGCTTGCACGTCGTTCAGATTGGCAGCCCATGCCGGGACAGCAGTCCATCCTCGCTCGGCAACGCCGAACACCTTGGGCAAGGTGAGATACTGCACCTGGTCGAAGCTGCGCAGGGTCTCGCCCCACAACTGCGCCTGCACGCCTATCACGTTGGCTTTGTTATGAAGGGCAGGCTTGCCGTCGCCATTGTGCACCACATCGATGGGAGAGCCGTCGTAGGCTGTGCGTGCGCTAGCATATATGTTCCATGGCAGAGCGCTCCACGAGTCAAACTCATCTACCTTGCCGCCCCAGTGCAGACCCTGGTCATACTGGTGCCAGCTGTAGCCCATATCCATGTAGAAATTGGTCACATTAGAGAGAATCACCGGATATCCGTCGTTAGCCAGGCTGTAAGGCACCACGTCGCGGCTGCCCACAGTGCTCCAAGCGTTGATGCCGGCAAAGCGCTTGGTCATCTTGGCGTTCCACTCTGCGCTATGGTCGAGGGCGACCTCTTGCCAGCCCTCGATGAGGATGCCGCGCTTGTAGAGGATGTCGCTGATGCGGGAAATGTAATACTCGTTCACCTCGTGAGCGTTCTTGAGGTTCTCACGCTTCATGAGAGCTTGCACGGCGGGCGATTGATCCCAAGCGCCACGAGCCACCTCGTCGCCGCCCAGATGCACGATATCGAGTTTGAGACCGGCTTCCTTATACATTAATTCCAGTTCGGCCACCACCTTATCAACGAAGTTATACACACCATTGCCAGCCACATCGAGCACATTGTCGTGATAACTCTGTGCCGAGGTATATACACTCGTGTTCTCGTCTTCCCATATCTTGTATTGCTCGGCCTTGGCCCTGTCGGTGGCAATATACTTGTCATAACGGTTTTTCATCGCCACGATGGCAGCACGCGCATGTCCCGGGGTCTCAATCTCTGGAATCACCTTAATGCCACGCGCCGTGGCATACTTGAGCAGGTCGATCATCTGCTTGCGGGTGAGAAATCCGTTAGCGCTCTGACTCGGGTCATTAGGATTGCCGTTGCCATCAAAGATTTGTGCCAAGTAGCCCTTCTCGTTGAGCGTGCACCCGCGACGCGAAGCCACCTCGGTGAGTTCGGGGAGTCCGGGGATTTCAAGACGCCATGCCTCGTCGTCGGTAAAGTGGAACTGCAAGCGGTTGAGCTTGTAATAAGCCATCAGGTCAATGAAACGCTTGAGGTCGTCTAAACCATAGAAATTGCGGGCGATGTCGGTCATGTAGCCACGATAGTGCAAGTCAGGGAAGTCAACAATGCTCGCATTCTGCAAGTTGCGTCCCTTGCTGTGGTCGAGGGCTGCAACGAGGGTCTTAACGCCGTTCATAGCACCCTCTTGGCTAGCACCCACGATGGTAACTCGCCCGTCATTGACTTCGAGGGTATAATACTCATGATTCTGGCTGATGCCACCTTTCACCTTCACTGCAATCACAGTCTTCTGTCCGCCTGTGGCATAGATGCCGCGTTTCTTCAACTCGGCTTTAAGCAACTTGCCAGCGGCACCTCCACCCTTCACAGTCACAAGGTTTCCCACATGGGTCACCCCATTCTTGAGGTCAATCTGCTTGGGTTCAGGGAATATATCATAGTCATTGCCGGTATAGGCATCACCTATGCAATTAATTGAAGCGTTGTAGTCATACATGAACTTGCCATCGGGGTAAGCAGCATGGTTCACCCACTGCCCGGGACGTGCCAACTCGGCGCGCACGATGGGAGCCGCCTGCGGAGCGGCTGTGTTGCCGTCGATCACCACATGGCCTCCGGCTGGCATGTAGCAACTGTTGACCATAGTGCCCTTCATGAGCATGTCCACCACCAGCGAGTCGCCAGGGGCAAGCGGTTGATAACCAGCAGCAGGAGTTATCTGATAGTAAGTGGTCGATACCTCCTTCATGCTCACCAGGCTGCCCTCGGGCAACTTAAACGAGCGAGAGAACTGGTTGAAGTAAAACTGCCAGTTGCCGTCCAGCATCTTGTCGCTCACGTTCTTGAAAATGAAACGCGAACTGTAGTAACCAGGTTCGGCATTGTTCTGCCCCATTTCCCAACACACATCGACGGGCGACTGTGCCATGGTTGCCAACGCTACGAGAGCACTTGCAACGGCAGTTGCGGCTTTATGGATATTCTTCATATTAATTTGTTTTTCTTGATGTAGTCTAGCAAGTTAGCGCAAGCGTCCTCCACTAGGTCGAGCGCTAGTTCAAAGTCTTCGGGTCCGCCATAATAGGGATCGGGGACGTAGCTATGCTTCTGGCCTGGGGACAGATAGTCACCCATCATCACCAGTCGATGCGTGATGTCGGTGCGTGCCATCCATTTGAGGTCGCGCGCGTTGCCGTCGTCCATCGCAACTATCATGTCAAAGTGGGTAAAATCGCTTTGCACCACAGGACGGCTGCGGTGCGTGAGGTCATAACCGCGACGAGCTGCATGACGACGCATGCGGTGGTCGGGCAACTGCCCCTGATGACCGCCGTAGGTTCCTGCCGAATCCACTTCAATAACTGAGTCAAGCCCCTCATCCTCAATGAGACGCTGCATCACGCCATGAGCAGCCGGAGACCGGCAAATATTGCCCAAACACACGAATAGTATCTTGTATTTTTCCATCACCCACAAAGATAGTGATTTTTGACGAAAAACAAAAGACGAAAGACGAAAAAGATGAAAAACGAAAGGATGAAGGATGAAGGATGAAGGATGATTTCAGTGCGGCCCCTCCGAGGCCGATAGTTTCATGTCCCCTTCTCCGGCGGTCTGACGCCCCCCGGTTACGATGCAATAAGGCGGTTTCACCGCCTACACCGCCTACACCACAACCCTAGCCGTCACCCCCTCGCGCACCGGCAGTATCACTAACCAGACCGAACATGCCTTAAAGCGTATCATACTTGACGGGGAACCCGTCGCACTGCATCGTAACCGATGGTCGCCAGACCGTCGGACAGGGAGCCAGACCATCGGATGGAAACCATCTACCAATCGACCTCGGCAGAGGTCGCACTGCATCGTAACCGATTCTAAAATAAACTTTTTATGGTCAAAAATTGTGAGTTACATGATATTTTTGTATCTTTGCATAATATTAGGTAGATAAGGATATTAACATGGAAGCATCTCAATTCATAAGATTTGACTGGGCAATGAAGCGGCTGCTGCGCGACAAGGCCAACTACGGTGTGCTTGAAGGCCTCATCACCACTTTGCTAGGCAAGAAAATACGCATCAACAAACTCCTTGAGAGCGAAAGCAACATGGAGTACGACGACGACAAGCAGAACCGTGTAGATATTCTCGCCGAGGACGAAAACGGCGAGCTGCTTCTCATTGAGGTTCAGAACGAGAACGAGTTTGCCTATTTCCAGCGTATGCTTTTCGGAACATCAAAACTTGTCACTGAATACATCAACCGAGGACAAGGCTACGAAAACATACGCAAGGTGTATAGCATCAACATCGTGTATTTCCAACTTGGAACCGGAACCGATGTTGTATATCATGGCAAAACTGAATTCCGTGGCATACACAATGGGGACGTCTTGTCTCTGTCTCCATTCCAGCGCCAGAAGTTCCAGGTGGACGAAGTGAGCGAATTATATCCGGAGTATTTCATCCTCAAAGTGAACGACTTCAACCGCTGGTCACGCGTACCTCTTGAGCAATGGCTATATGTGCTCAGTACAGGCGAAATCCCCGATGATGCCGATGCTCCCGGGTTGAGCGAAGCTCGTGAAAAATTCCGCCTCGCGCGCATGACAAAGGCTGAACTTGACGCCTACTATCGCCACTTGGATAACATAGTGATTTTGCAGGACAACATCACCACAGCTCGCGGCGAAGGTCGTGCCGAAGGTCGTGCCGAAGGACGTGCCGAGGGTGTTGAGATAGGAGAACAACGCAACAAAATCGCCATTGCAGCATCAATGAAAGCTGATGGTATGCCCATTGAACTTATTCAGAAATACACTAGTCTTTCTGTTGACGAGATTAATAAGATACCTTGATAATTTTGGGCTAATTGATTAGCATAAAATATTGTGATTTGAAGAAACTTACTTACATATTGTCCGTCGCAATCTTGCTGATGGCGTGTCCATTGCGGAGCAATGCAGTCCCCAAGGGGTATGTCTTGCAACCCGACAGCAGCAACTTCATCACCAGCAGTCTCATCGTGGTGTCGCCTGGCGAAAACATCTACTCGGCCCTGGGCCACTGTGCCATAAGGCTTGAGTGCCCCATGCACGACCTAGACTACTGCTTCTCGTTCGGCACCAACACTGCCACCGATGCCGACATACTCAAATTCTTTGCAGGACAGCTCGAGGCTGGATACATTGCCATTCCCACACAGATGATCATGCAGGATTACCAGACGGAAGGACGAGAGGTGAAGCAAGTGGAACTTAACCTCACCTTGCACGAGCAACAACGCATGTGGGAGATGCTTGACAAGGATATGTTGGAAGGCGACTACCGCAAGTTCAACTACTTGAACAACAACTGCTCGTCAATGTCGCTATATGCCACCGAGTGGAGCCTTATCAACGAACAGATTCAGTTCAACAAATGGCCTGAACCCATGACATGGAACAACGGACGCTGCGCACGCTTCCATGGCCGACACCGCCCGTGGCTGAATTTCATCAACGTCACACTTATGGGATGCCTCACCGATGACTTCACCGACCAAGAGCAACGCATCTCGCCCGAGGTTATCATCGAAGTGCTCAACAATGCCTCTATCGTGCCCAACGACAGCACTCCGGCACGACCAGTTTTAAAGGCAGCCCCCGTTACACTGCTACCGCTCAAGCACGAAATCACAACATCTCCTTTCACCCCGATGGTTGTATTCGGCATCTTGCTGGCACTCGTCGTCACAATAACCATAATAGAATGGACAACTAAATGGAAATTGCCAGCCAAAGCCATTGACTACCTGCTATTTGTAGCACACGTCATCATTTCGCTGCTATTACTTTACATGAGCACCGTGGCATGTCTATTCGGTATGCACTGGAATTGGTATTTAGTCGTATTCAACCCCATTCCGGCAATAGCATGGTTGCTATGGCGAAAGAACAAAAGTTACAATAACCTTTACTTGGTTTACACCATTGTACTGATTGCATTTGTGGCAATAACACCGCTGAGCGAGCAACTTGACATGGAACACCAGTTCATCACCCTCGCGCTTGCAGTGAGATGTGCCAGCAACTATCTTCATGGCCGAAAGAAAACCCAATTAAGATAGATTCCAATATAGTAGTGTCCGGTTAAAATTGTGAGAGTTGTTCTAACTTTTCCAAACACTGTCAGTTACGACACTTTGGTATAACCGGTGCATGGTATAGAATAAAAAAAAATGATTTTTTAGTTTATATGGCTCACGCCAAGAACCATGCTCAAGGGAGTGAGCAGCGGTAAGCGGGCAAAGCCCGTGCCGCGACCAGCGAACCTCCCTTAAAATGGAGGACTCCGTCCTCAAAATGATAATACACTATCTGTGAGGCAATTCCATTTTGCTTGCAGAGCAAGCTATTTTCTAAGCTAAGCATAAAAATTATAATAAAAATATTTTCTTTTTTTTTACCGGACAACAATAATTCCAGTACATAACCCCAACACATAGAATCCCCATTGTCCAACGAGACCAATGGGGATTCTTGCTGTTATGAGACATCGTGGTATCACAAAGTACGACTATCAATACCCGAGCGTAGCGAGCTCGGCAGAGTGAGCAGCGGACAGTGGGCAAAGCCCGTGCCGCTCCAGACAGTCCAGGCGGTATAGTAGGCGGTCCAGTTGTAGTAAGCGGTGTAGTAGGCGGTCCAGTAGGGCTGTAGTAAGCGGTGTAGTAAGCTAAGCAGAGACAGTCCAGGCGGTGTAGTAGGCGGTATAGTAGGCGGTCCAGTAGAGCTGTAGTAAGCGGTGTAGTAAGCTAAGTAGAGACAGTCCAGGCGGTGTAGTAGGCGGTATAGTAGGCGGTCCAGTAGAGCTGTAGTAAGCGGTGTAGTAAGCTAAGTAGAGACAGTCCAGGCGGTGTAGTAGGCGGTGGAACCGCCTTATTGCATCGTAACCGGCGGACGAAGTCCGTCGGAGAAGGGAATATAAAACTATCGGCCTCGGAGGGGCCGCATTGAAATCCTTCATCCTTCATCCCTCCTCCTTCATCCCTCCTCCTTCATCCTTAATCTTTCATCGTTTTTTCGCTTTTCGTCTTTCGTCTTTCGCAAAAAATCACTATCTTTGCACTCTATTATGTACTTTATTGAAAATAAATAATAACTAAGATATATGTTTGACAATTTATCAGAGAAACTTGAACGGTCATTTAAACTGCTCAAGGGACAGGGCCAGATCACAGAGATCAACGTGGCCGAGACTCTTAAAGAGGTGCGTCGCGCGCTTATCGATGCCGACGTTGAGTATAAGGTAGCAAAACAGTTTGTCGATACAGTTAAGGCCAAGGCAATGGGTGCCAACGTGATCAACGCCCTCAAGCCTAGCGAGCTCATGGTGAAAATCGTGCATGACGAACTTGCCGAGCTCATGGGTGGCGAGGCAGTGGGTCTCAACATCGAGGCACAGCCTGGCAAGCCCGCTATCATCCTGATGGCCGGTCTCAATGGTGCCGGTAAGACAACCATGAGCGGTAAGCTCGCCCTCATGCTCAAGAACCAGAAGCGCAAACCGCTGCTTGCTGCCTGCGACACCTTCCGCCCCGCTGCGATGGAGCAGCTGCGCGTGCTCGCCGAGCAGGCCGAGGTGCCCATCCACCTGGAGCAGGGTGCTACCGACCCCGTGGCAGTGGCATTGAATGCCATCGAGCAGGCTAAAGCCGAAGGACACGACGTGGTTATCGTCGATACCGCCGGCCGCCAGTCTATCGACGAGGAACTCATGGTGCAGATCAGGAACCTCAAGGACGCCGTCAACCCCAGCGAGACATTGCTGGTCATCGACGCGATGATCGGCCAGGAGGCTGTGAACACCGCCAAGATTTTCAACGAGCGACTCGAGATCGACGGCGTGATTCTCACCAAGCTCGATGGTGACACCCGTGGTGGTGCTGCCCTCTCAGTGCGTCACACCGTGAACAAGCCCATCAAGTTTGTGGGTATAGGCGAGAAACTCGATGCCATCGACCCCTTCCGCCCCGCCGGTATGGCCGACCGCATCCTGGGCATGGGTGATATCGTTTCGTTCGTTACACGCATGCAACAGCAGTATGACGAGGAAGAGGCTCGCAAGCTGCAGAAAAAACTTGCCAAGAACCAGTTTGACTTCGATGACTTCCTCAAACAGATAGGCCAAATCAAGAAGATGGGTAACATCAAGGACCTCGCGTCGATGATCCCCGGCGTGAGCAAGGCAATCAAGGACGTTGAAATCGACGACAACGCATTCAAGGGCATTGAAGCCATCATCTACTCTATGACCCCCTACGAGCGCAAGCACCCCGAGGTGATCAACGGCTCACGTCGCCAGCGCATCGCCAAGGGTAGCGGAACCAGCCTGCAAGAAGTGAACCGACTGCTCAAGCAGTTTGAGGCTACGCGCAAGATGATGCATCAGGTTTCTACAATGAAGAATCCAATGAAGATGATGCGCGGCCGCCGCTGATTTTTCAATAAACTAGAAGTTCTGGATTATTTAGATGTTCTAGATGGTCCAGAACTTTTTTAGAAGATGAATATACGCTTGCACCTATCGCTCATGCTGTACATCATGTGTACACTTGCTGTCGCCACGCCTTTGTCGCGGCAACAGGCCCTTATGCGCGTGCAAGCTGTGCTGGGCCGTGAAGTGGCTGCGGCAAGGGCTCCGCTGGCGGCACGAGCAAACCAAGCCACATCTCCCTACTACATCTTCGGCGGCGAGAACTCGTTTGTCATCGCATCGGGCGACGACCGCCTTCCGGCAGTGCTGGGTTATAGCGACAACAGCGTCATCGACCCTAACGACATGCCCGAGGGGCTGAAACTGCTGCTTGAACAATATGAGCACATGACAGCCACCGGCACTATCTACAAGCATAACTCCGGCACACTGCCAGGACATGCCATTGCGCCATTGATCAAGACACGATGGGGACAACTCGCCCCGTTCAACAAGATGTGCCCTGCACTAGACACGCTGGGCAATCATGCCAACACCGGCGGCGTGGCAACTGCCATGGCACAAATCATGAGGTTCTTCTACTGGCCTAGCAGGACTACTATTGACTTACCGGCCTACATTTCCTACGACCTAATGATAGAAGTGCCTGCTATCGAGAACGAGCCTTTCCCGCTGTGGAACAACATCAAGGAATACTACTACGCCACCGACATCGACTCAACTGCCGTGGCAGTAGCCCAACTGATGAGGTTTTGCTCACAATCGGTCAAAACCAACTTCAGCTCCAGTTCCACATCAACGCTGGCCAACGCTGTGCCGGCACTGGTAAACTACTTCAACTATGCCAACACCGCCCGCTACGTTCAACGCAAGCAATTCACCGCACAGCAATGGGCGCAGATGCTTCGCAACGAGATTGCAGCACGCCGGCCTGTCATCTACCGCGCACAGCGGCACGATGGCGTGGGACAGGCGTTTCTGTGTGATGGCATCGACGAGAATGGCCTGGTGCACATCAACTGGGGATGGCAAGGCAGCGGAGACGGATATTTCAGACTCACCGAAATCAACCCCAACGACTCCATTGGCAGCGACGCCTATGGGCTAGAAGCAGCCATGGTGATAGGCATTCAATCTACCAAATTCATCGACCCCGCTCCCGTTCCCAGCGTGCTGTCGTTCCACAGCTTGTCGCTGCCCCTAACGCAGTACACACGCCCGTCTTCCAGCGATGCCTTCGACGGAGTCATCATCAACGGACGCTTCACTAACGCCACATTCACCATCGACAACTTCGACCTGGGATTTGCCTTGCACGACAGTTCGGGCAACTGCGTCAAGACGTTCTCATGTGCCACTATCAACAAATTAGCGCCCACCTATGGCGTGACGCGCGACTGGACCGTGAACATAGGTTCCGATCTCGCGCCTGGTCACTACTCCATCAGGCCGGTGAGCCGTGTGAGCGGCAGTGAGCAGTGGCATTTGTGCACAGGCAGCGATGGCTACTGGATTGACGCCCATGTTGACGGCAACGTCCTCACTCTCACGCCCCAAGGCAATGCCGCGACGGGGCTCGTGAGAATCGACAACGTGACCATGACAGGAACGATGCAGGCAAGACGTGCTGTTGAGGCTTCCGTTTCGGTAACCAACATAGGCGAGCGCGAATTCAATTACATCTACCTGCTTCTCGACGGCACCTGTGTCACAGCAGCGACTTGCGAAATGGCGCAGGGCGACAGAGACACGGTGACGATGCGCTTCACACCCGCCGAGGCGGGAAACCACGAGGTGATGCTGGCACTCGACCGCAATGGCGAGTCACCGTTGTGGCACGGCAACGTCAACACAATAGACCCAGTGAATGCCCAACTGGAATTCAGCAACATGAAACTAGCCGACATGCGAACAGGGCGCATCATCGTGAGCGGCACAATGAGCGTCACCGCCAAGGTAACCAACAAGGGCACACAGCCCTTTGACGATGTGGTTGTTGCACAATTCTACCGGCAGACCACCAAACGCGACAGCGTGCTGCACGCCACCTGCACACAGGCTTTAAAACTGGCTCCTGGCGAGGCGGCTACGATAACGATCAATGCCGAACACCTCAACGGCGACGAACTGTATAACGTGGCATTGGGCTACTATGACGCATCCACGCTGGTGCATGCCATCTCATCGCCTTTCTACACTATGCTGGGCGACCTCAAAGCCGGTGACCTCAATGGTGACCGGGCTATCGACATCAAAGACGTGAGCCTGCTCATCAACGAACTGCTGGGACGACCGCCCATCATGGACTATGAAGGCCGGCAAGACGTCAACAACGACGGTTCTGTAGATGTGAACGACCTCAATCGCAACATCAACACCGTACTAGGCAAGGACTACAAATAGCTGCTTAACAGAGCACAGTTTTAATTATTTTGCTATCATTCAGCAAGTTTTTGACATAATTTGATTATCTTTGCATTTTGCATTAGTATATTTTGAATTAACAACTAAAATCAAACTATATGAAGAAACTATTTTTCAGCATTATCATGGCATTAGTTGCTGTTCAGGCATGGGCTGTAGCATCAGTAGGCACCATGTTTACCGATGGCGACCTTGCTTATCGCGTTCTTAATACTGGCAGCGACGACACCTACCCCTCGGTGCGTGTCATCGGCTTTAGCGCCACTGGCGAAAAAAAGACTTCGGTACAGCTCACTATCCCCGCTTATGCGACCTTCAACGGCGAGACCTATGCGGTCAAGAATGTTGACCCCTCGGCGTTCAAGGGCAAGACTTCTATCACCGGCGTGAGATTCATGTATGGTGTCCACACTATTGATGCCAGTGCATTTGAAAACTGCACCAACATCACTTACGCCGACATTCCCAGTTCTATGCTCTTCATCTACGGCAAGGCATTTGCAGGATGCACCAAGCTGGCAAAGGTATATTATGCTCTGCCCGACCCCACCGGACGCGTCATCAACAGCGATGCGTTCCCCAGCAACTCGGGCATGACACTCTATGTGCCCAGGACAAATGCAAACTCAGTGGAACTGTACAAGAAAATTCCGGTATTTTCTAAATTTTCAACTGTAACCAAGTCGGCACTGGCTTGTGATTTCTCTATAGGTACTGGCGAAAGGTTGTGCGTGACCAAGGCGCCCACTAAGAGCCAAAAAGGACAAGTAACGATTGTGGGCTTATACGCAAATGCATCAGACTTTACTAATACTAACGGAGTGCTCAAGCGTAGCTCCGCTTACTCTATCGCTCCCTATAAATATGACCTCGTATCAATATGCGATAGTGCATTCGTGAACAACACCTCACTCAAGGGAGTTGACTTCACAGGCTGCAGCACTCTCACTGCTATAGGCGCTGGGGCATTTAACGGCTGTACCGCCCTCACCTCGGTAACTCTCAACACTGGCTTGACTAATATCAAGAATCTTGCATTTGCAGGCTGTACCGCACTCGTCAGCATCACGCTGCCATCAACCGTGTCGTTTGTTAACATGTCGTTTGTCGACGCTTCAACTGCGATGACAACCATCAGTGTCGAGGCGGGCAATAAATACTATATGTCTCACAATGGCATCCTTTACGACAAAAGCGGCAAACTCATACGCTGTCCCGAGGGCAAAGTTGGTTTTTTAAGCAATGGTTACTTCCCTACTACCATCACTACTGTGGAGAGGTACGCCTTTGACCGATGCTCAGGACTCACACGCATCGAGTTGCCCTACGGCGTTAAATCCATAGGTGAATATGCGTTTAGATACTGCTCGGGAATGTCAAACTGCCAAATTCCCAGTTCAGTTAAGACTCTTAGCGCCAATGCATTTAAGGGTTGTACCAACCTCTCCTCTTTGAGCTGCAACCTCGTCACTCCCCCCACGATGAGCAGTACATCATTCGTCGACTGTAAAAAGGCCATCCTCTTTGTGCCCTACGAGGCAATCAGTGCCTATCAGAAAGCCGACTACTGGAAAGACTGGGGCACAGTTCAAAGCGGAGCCTACGACTTTTACAACACATACAGCGGTTACTACACCGGTTACTTTACCGTGATGAGCACCGAGAAGCAGACTATCAGTTCGCCCAAGGAATATGACGGTCGCGCGCGCCTTGTTGTTCAGACTATGCCCGACAATGGCGGCACTATCAACATCCCCGAAATTGCAAAGTTCAACAACAAGAACTATGCTGTTACCAGTGTGGGAGGCAAGGTGATAGGCAGTACCCCCTCGACCAACTATAAAGTGAACATGGGCGTTATGGTCGACACCATTTGCGCCAGTGCTTTCGACGGTCAGTCCCACCTCGTCGAGCTCAACCTGAACCCCAACCTCAAGCGCGTCGAGGCCTATGCATTTAGAAACTGCCGCATCTCCAATGATATTGCTTTCTCTTATGGACTTGATTACCTCGGCTCAAATGCATTCTACGGCAATCCCATCAAGAAGATGCGCATCCCGTCATCGCTGCAAACGATTAATAAGAGCTTTGCCGTTGGCCTCACCAGCCTACAAGTTCTCTACTTCAACAATATCTTCACAGGAACAGGATATGACTTCACTTCAATCCCCAAATCATGCAAACTGTATGTGCCATATAACGGAGTGGCAACTTACAAGGCACACAGCGAGTGGGGAAAAGCTTTCAGTTCTATCGAGGCTGGAGCCTACGACTTTGCCACCAAAGAAAATGCCCCGGAACATATGACAGTCATTTCTAAGGGAAGATTCACAGTGGGTAACGATGTGTATGACGGCAAGGCAAAAATCGTGTACCATCCTGCTCACAAAGAACAAGGTATTAACGAGATCTATGGCAGTCCCTATTTTGAAGACAACACTAACGGTAGCGGCTGGCGCTATGCCATTACCGAGATTGGCGACAGTTGCTTCGCAGGCTGTGAGAACCTCCTTAACGCATATATGCAAAACTTCACCAACCTGGAGAAGATAGGCAAATATGCATTCTATCAGAGTGGTATCAATGGACTTGAACTGCCCGCATCGGTAAAGACTATTGGCAACTATGCGTTTAACAGCTGCAAGAACCTGTATCAAATCACATGCAACGCCACTACACCGCCCACCATTCAGGCAACCACCATCAACACGTCTTACGACAAGACGCTCAAGGTGCCCGATGAAAGCGTCGATGCCTACAAGGCTGCCAACTACTGGAAGAACTTCTACCGCATCATAGGCATTAACGGCACTCCCAGCGGCCAGAAGGGCGACGTGGACGGCAACGGAACTGTTGACATCAACGATGCCAATATCCTCTTCAACATCCTCCTGGGCAAGGACACCGCAAGCAAATACAACGGCCGCGCCGACGTGGATGGCAACGGCACAGTAGATATCACCGATGCAAACCTAATCATCAACATCCTGCTGGGGAAGTGATTCAATTAAAAGTTTAACCGTTTAAAAGTTTAAAGGTTTAATCGAGTTTTCGAGTAATCGAATCATCAATATTTCATTTAAACAGTTAAACCTTTAAACCCTTAAACTTTTAAACTTTTAAACTTTTACAACGATAACTCGATTAAACTTTTACAACAATGATAAAGAAACTCATTTCAAGCACTACATTTGCTCTCGTGGCTGTTGCCATGAGTGCGGCGCCCATCTCGCGCCAGCAGGCGATGAGCCGCGCACAAGCATCCCTTGCCAAGCAAGGCATCGACATCAACGTAGCAAGCATGCAGGCTATGCCCCTCAAGGCACATGGCACACACGCCACTGCAACCCCTGCCTACTATGTGTTTAACTCAAGCAACTCATTTGTCATCGCTGCCGGCGACGACCGCATGCCCGAGGTATTAGGCTACAGCGACAACGGCACCATTGACCCTAACGACATGCCCGACGGCCTCAAGGACCTGCTCGAGTGCTATGAAGTGGAGGTCGCCCATCTGGGTAGCAGCGACGGCATGCCCTTGCCCAATGGCAGCATCTCTCGCACTCCCATCGCCCCCCTGCTCACCAGCAAGTGGGACCAGGGCTCACCGTTCAACAACCTGTGCCCAGTTTACGACGGCACTAACCGCGCAGTGACCGGTTGCGTGGCAACAGCCATGGCACAGGTGATGAACTACTGGAAATGGCCAGCAACCATCAGCAATCCCATCCCAGCTTATACCACAGAGACTAAGGGCATCTCCATGCCAGCACTCAGCGCATCGGGCTTCCCCGGGTTCTCTAACGTGAAGGACTACTACTTCTGGAACCAGAGCGACGCTTCGACCACCGCTGTGGCTAAACTGATGCTCTATGTGGGCCAATCGCTCGAAATGAACTACAACAATTCGTCGGGCGCAGCTACGGCCGATATCCCCACAGCATTGTATAAATATTTCCGCTATGCTAACACAGGACGTTACCTGCGCCGCGAGAACTACACTGCCGAGGAGTGGGCAACTCTCATCTATACCGAACTCGCAGCAAGACGTCCCGTGGTGTACCGCGGTAGCGCCTACAATGGCGGTGGACACTCTTTCGTGTGCGACGGCATGGACGCTAACGGTCTGTTCCACATCAACTGGGGCTGGAACGGTCAGAGCGACGGTTACTTCCTGCTCACCAACCTCAACCCCAGCGACCAGGGCGCAGGCAGCAGCGTGAGCAACGACGGCTACATCGTGGGCTCGGCAATGGTAGTGGGTATCACACCCGAGAACAAGACAACAAGCATCAACGATGCTCCCATGTACTGCACTAACTTTGTCAATGAAAAAGCCACTTACACCCGCAGCAGCTCGGGCCAGTCATTCAGCAACGTGAAGGTGCATTGCGGCATGTATAGCCAGTATCCATCTACAGCCGACATAGACTTCGGCATAGGTCTCTACACCACCTCGGGCACACTCAAGCAAGTGGTTTATTCCGGCTGGTTCAGCCAGTTACCATCAGGCTATGGCAGCACAAATGACTGGACCTTCAATATCCCGTCTTCTATCGCTAACGGAACTTATTACTTGAAACCCATTTGCCGCCTACACAACACCGGCAACTGGGTGCCCTGTGCCGGTGCCAATGTCAACTACTGGCAGGCAACCATCACCACAACGGCATTCACGTTCAAGTCTGATGGCAACAGTGCTGAACCCTCTTACCGCGTCAACAGCGTGACCTACGGCAAGAGAGAAACCAACCGCCCCATTGAGATGGTGATGAACATGACTAACAACAGCAGCAACTACTTCCGTCAGCTCTATATGCTGGTCGATAACAAATGCACCACCGTGGCACAGTGCGCCATTGAGCCTGGACAGACTGGCAACATCACCATGCACATAAGCGCAGCCACAACGGGCTCTCACAGCGTGAAACTGTGTTACGACGAGGGCGGTCAAAACGTCCTGTGGCAGAGCTCTGTTTACATCACCGCAGCACCAGCAGCATCAATCGCGGCAAGCTCTTTCTCGGTAAAGAATGCTGTCTCGGGCAAAATCAATGACAACAAGTTTGCATTCACCACTAAGGTCACCAACAACGGATCTTCAACCTACGACGACTACATCGTGGCACGCATCTTCCGCCGCACAGGCACTAACACCGGCAGCATGGTATCGCAGGAAATAAAGAATGTGTCGATTGCAAGCCGTGGCTCGCAGACGCTGTCGTTTGAATTCCCCGACCTGGTTCAGAACGAGGACTACTTTATATTGATGTACTATTACAGCAACGGACAGCTCACTAATTGCGGCGGCACCGGCTTCTACACCATCCTGGGCGCTTCCTACAAGAAAGGTGACGTGAACGGCGACGGAACTGTTGACATCAACGATGCCAACATCCTCATCAACATCCTCCTGGGCAAAGACACCGCAAGCAAGTACAGCGGCCGCGCCGACGTGGATGGCAACGGCACAGTAGATATCACCGATGCCAACATCCTCATCAACACCCTACTGGGGAAGTAAAGCCCCTCACCACGCCCCCACTCCTTCAGAGAAAGGAGATACAAGGAATAAGGTGTAGCATCCTTTCAAAGCTATAAAGGCTATAAAGGCTATAAAGGCTATAAAAACTCTATAAAAAAAATCAATGGAACTTATCGACGGTAAAAAGATTGCAACCCTCATCAAGCAGGAGATTGCGCAAGAAGTAGAAAACATGATGGCCGAGGGCAAGAAACGCCCTCACCTGGCAGCAGTGCTGGTGGGCCACGACGGTGGCAGCGAGACCTATGTGGCAGCCAAGGTCAAGGCGTGCGAGGAGTGCGGGTTCACCTCCACACTCATCCGCTTTGAGGACGATGTCACCGAGCAAGAACTGCTCGACACTGTGGACCGCCTCAACCGCGACGACGACGTGGACGGCTTCATCGTGCAGCTTCCACTACCCCGCCACATCGACCCGCAGCGAGTGATTGAAGCAATCGACCACCGCAAGGACGTGGACGGCTTTCACCCCGTGAACGTGGGACGCCTCTCGCTGGGACTGCCTTGCTTCAAGAGCGCCACACCGCTGGGCATACTCACCCTGCTCGAGAAAAGCGGCATCGAGACCAGCGGCAAGCACTGCGTGGTGCTGGGTCGAAGCAACATCGTGGGCAAGCCCGTGGCATCTATGCTCATGCAGAAGGCACAACCCGGCAACTGCACTGTCACCGTGTGCCACAGCGCAACGCCTAACATCAAGGAAATCACCCGCCAGGCCGACATCATCATCGCTGCTCTGGGATCTCCGGGATTTGTCACCGAGGACATGGTCAAGGACGGCGTGGTGATCATCGACGTGGGCACTACCCGCGTTCCTGCCGACACTCCCCGAGGGTGGAGACTGCGTGGCGATGTCGATTTCGAGCACGTGGCGCCACATTGCAGCCACATCACACCCGTGCCCGGAGGCGTGGGGCCCATGACCATCGTCTCGCTCATGAAGAATACCCTCCTGGCCGCCCAGCACACTATATATTAACTCAAGTTTCGCAAGCTTCAACTTGAGTGGTTAAGGGTTAAAGGTTAAGGGTTAAAGTGATATGAGATTGGGTGCCATAGGCCATTAACCGCCCCCTGGGCTACATAAGTGATATTTCTATAACCAATAACCTATAACCAATAACCATTCAAATTGAGCAAGTTAGCAACTTGCGAAAGTTGAATAGAATAAGAATACAATGAACTTACTATCCATTTTACTGCTCTCGCTCGTGTCGCTGCTGCAGAGCAACAACGAGGTCGATCTAGTGTTTTTCGGCGATGCCATGCAGCACCAGCCGCAGATCACCGCTGCATTGCAGGCTGGCGGCGACAAGACCTATGACTACTCGGCGTGCTTCAAATATGTAGAAGACGACATCAAGAGCGCCGACTATGCACTGTGCAACCTAGAGTGCACCCTGGGCGGAACGCCCTACAAGGGATACCCATGCTTCAGCGCGCCCGAAACCTATGCCAAGCAGCTTAAAGATGTGGGATTTGACATGCTTTTTACGGCCAATAACCACTGCCTTGACCGCCGTGACGCAGGCCTGCGGCGCACCATCGACCAGCTCGATGCCATGGGCATTCCTCACATAGGCACCTACAAGAACGCAGCAGCGCGCAAGCAGCAAGTGCCCATGATTACTACCATCAAGGGCATCAAGTTTGCCTTTCTCACCTATACCTACGGCACCAACGGCATTCCTGTGCAAGGCGACGTTGTGGTGAACTACATCGACAAGAAAATCATTGCCGCCGACATCGCTGCAGCCCGCCAGAACGGAGCCCAGGTGCTGTGCGTGGCTATGCACTGGGGAGTGGAGTATGTGCTCCAGCCGCCAGCCGAGGTGCGAGACCTCGCCAACTTCCTCGTGGAGCAAGGAGTGGATCTCATCATAGGCGGACACCCGCACGTGGTTGAACCCATGGAGATGCGCCACAGCAACAAGTACAACAAGGACGTCCTGCTCGTCTATAGCCTGGGCAACTTCATCAGCAACATGAACGACATCGACTGTCGTGGCGGTGCTATGCTCAAGGTGACAGTAGGAATGAATGGTGCTAATCCTTCCATCAAGGACCCGCGATACAAACTATTCTACGTGCAGAAGCCCAGCTTCAGAGGCGACAACTACATCGTCATCCCCGAGAACCGTCCCGAACTAGTGCGCGCAGGCGCCAAGCCCGAGTTCGACCGCTTCATGCAACGCGCCCACGACCTCGTCATGAACCACAACAAAGGCGTCCCCCAAGAGAACTAAAAATGATTTAATGCGTAATATCTGGTAGAATTTTCCTGAATATCGAATAAAACCGAGGACTGGTTCCATTAGATCCAGCCCTCGGTTACTATAAATACTATAAATACTAAATGCTATAAACGCTATAAATACTATAAATGCTATAAATACTATAAATACTATAAATACTATAAATACTATAAATGCTATAAATGCTATAAATGCTATAAATGCTATAAATGCTATAAATGCTATAAATGCTATAAATGCTATAAATGCTATAAATGCTATAAATGCTATAAATGCTAT
>NZ_JAZLLZ010000200.1:0-22268 GCF_045598405.1 Sodaliphilus sp. | reverse complement strand
GCCCAACTCCCGCATGAAGCGATTTGTGTTCCGCTTCATCGCCGTACCAGCCAAATGGGTTGTAAGGGCAAGGCAGAACGTGCTCGTGATGCACACGAGACGGCCTTACAGGAAGCTATGGAAAGCCACAGGCTGACAAATTTGACTTACTGGTACTTAACACCGCCGTCCGAAAGGATTGGGGAAAGGGGCAGTGTGCCCGCTCGTGACAAAAATACACAGAACTTAGCACGTTGCCACCGATTCGGCCAAGCGATGCCCCTCTAACGCGTGCAAAAACGTTAACAAATTTTATACTGCGGATTTGAGGTATTATACTACTTTATGGAAAAAATTTGAAGTCACAAAAAAGTCTTGATTGCGGTATCTCAGGGGTATATATAAAAAAATAACCCCACTGTAAATGAGGTTATCACCATAATTAATTGATTATTACGTGATTCCGTTGGGATTCGAACCCAAGACCCACAGCTTAGAAGGCTGTTGCTCTATCCAGCTGAGCTACGGAACCATCGTCTTTTTTGGGGGGTGTTTCCCCTTTGATGGGGGCGCTTTCCCAATTTGCAGTGCAAAGGTACAACTTTTTTTCTAGAAATCACTCTTTTGGAGCGATTTTTTTCATTTATCTTTCTTTCATTTATCTTTCTTGTCGTATTGTTCTTTGGGCTTGAGGTGGCGCTGTTGGAGGGCTGCTGCGATGTCTTCGATGCGGTAGCCTTTAGATGTGAGCAGGACGATTAGGTGGTAGATGAGGTCGCTGGCTTCGTAGATCATACGTCCGTCGATGCCGTTGGTCGCTTCGATGACGGTTTCTACTGCTTCTTCGCCCACTTTCTGTGCCATGCGGTTGACGCCGCTCTGGAACAACGAGGTGGTGTAGCTGCCCTCGGGCATCTCTTTGAATCGCTTGTCGATGAAGTCTTGCAGCATGCTCAGGAACAGGACGCCCATCTCGTTGCTGTCTTCAAAGCAAGTGGCTGCTCCGGTGTGACACACTGGGCCTACGGGATTGGCTTTGATGAGCAGTGTGTCGTGGTCACAGTCGTCTTGGATTGAAACAACGTTGAGGAAGTTGCCGCTTGTCTCGCCCTTGGTCCACAGTGTGTTGCGAGTGCGGCTCCAGAATGTTACTTTACCTGTCTCAATGGTTTTCTCGTAGGCTTCTTTATTCATGAAACCCAGCATGAGTACGTTGCGGGTGACAGCGTCTTGTATGATAGCGGGAATGAGTCCGCCCATTTTTTCAAAGTCTAAATTCATATACTGATGTTTTTATTATTTCGATGTTTACATTCTCACGGGAATATTGCATTTGTGCAGGTAGCGTTTGAGTTCGTCGATGGGTATCTCGTTGAAGTGGAACACACTAGCTGCGAGTGCGGCGTCGGCATGGCCTATCTCAAAGGCATCCTTGAAGTGCTCCATGGCTCCACATCCGCCCGATGCTATGACGGGTATCGACAAGGCTTCGTGCAGCTGGTTGAGTGCATCGCAGGCAAAGCCTTGCTTGACTCCGTCGTGGTCCATGCTGGTGAACAGTATCTCGCCTGCTCCCCTGTCCTGTGCTTCGACAGCCCACTCGACGAGGCGTCGCTGTGTGGGCTCGTGACCTCCCTTGACGTGGCATATCCACTCTCCTTCAATGCAACGGGCATCGATGGCGATGACACACACTTGCCTGCCAAAACGCGATGCAATCTCGCTGATGAGCTCGGGGCGGCGCAATGCCGATGAGTTGATGGAGATTTTGTCGGCCCCGGCATTGAGCAATGTATCTACGTGCTCGACGCTGCTGATTCCTCCGCCCACGGTGAATGGGATGCTCACGCCTTGCGCGACGCGTCGCACGAGGTCGATAAAGGTGTCTCGGCCCTCGAGCGATGCTGTGATATCGAGGTAAACTAGTTCGTCGGCTCCCTCGGCGCTATACCGCTGGCCGAGCTCGACGGGGTCGCCGGCGTTGCGAAAGTTTACAAAATTGACCCCCTTGACGGTTGCTCCGTCTTTGACATCGAGGCAGGGGATGATGCGTTTTGCTAGCATATTATCTATTATTAGCGATACAGCCGAGTTGTGTTGAACTGGACTATCGTATTATTTTCTTGTTTTATTAAAGGAGAGGAGGTCGTTGAGGGTGATGTGGTTCTCGTAGATGGCCTTGCCCACGATTACCTCGGGGACTCCAGCCTCTTCCAGTATCTCGACATGCGACATATCCCCCACTCCACCGCTGGCTATGAGATGCAGTCCCGGGACTGCTTCGAGAATGCGCCGGTAGAGGTCAACGCTGGGTCCTTGCAACATTCCGTCGCAGGCGATATCGGTGCTGATGACTTTGGTTACTCCCTGCTCATGATAGTGCAGTATGAAGGGTATCACGCCCTTGTCGCTATCGTTGAGCCAACCTTGGGTGGCAATGAAACCGTCGCGCGAGTCGGCACCGAGGATGATGCGGTCAGCTCCATATTTTGTGAGCCATCCTGTGAAAGTTTCAGGTTGAGACACGGCAATGCTGCCGCCGGTTACCATTGCGGCACCGCACTCAAAGGCGATGCGCAGGTCGTCGTCGCTCTTGAGTCCACCGCCAAAGTCAACGGTGAGTCCTGTGTGACCTGCGATGGCATCGAGCACACGATAGTTGACGATGTGGTGAGAACGGGCGCCATCGAGGTCCACGAGATGCAAGCGTGTGCATCCGCAGTCTTCAAACGTCCTCGCTACGTCGAGCGGCGACTCGTTGTATATTTTCTTCAGCGCATAGTCGCCTTGCGAGAGGCGTACACACTTGCCGTCGATCACGTCAATGGCAGGAATGATGTTAATGCTCATAATGCCAGAAAATTTTTAAGGATGGTTTCGCCCACACTGCCACTCTTCTCGGGGTGGAACTGCGTGGCGTAGAAATTGTCACGATGCAGCACCGCGCTGAACGGCACGATGTAGCGGGTTATGGCCTCCGTGTGAACGCACGGCTCGGCATAATAGCTGTGTACATAATAGGCATAGCGACCATCAAGCGACTCTCCGGCAATGCCTGGATGCCCAACCTCGACAGTGTTCCATCCCATGTGAGGAACCTTGCACTCGGGGCAACGGGTATTGTCAAATCGCTTGACCACAGTGTCAAAGATACCTAGTCCGTCCACGTTTCCCTCCTCGCTGTGTCGGCACATGAGCTGCATGCCTATGCAGATGCCCAGCACGGGTTGTTTGAGGCTGACAATAACCTTGTCGAGCCCCGAGGCACGCAGATGCCCCATAGCAGCCGATGCCTCTCCCACACCAGGGAAAATCACTTTGTCGGCGGCACGCAGCACTTCGGGGTCATCGGTCACGACAGGTTCCACACCCAGTCGTTGCAGGGCACATGTAACCGAGAACACGTTGCCTGCGTTATATTTTACTATTGCTATCATGACGCGAATGATTAGTTGCTTCCAGGAAGATGGTTACGGTTTGGCGACTCGGTGACATGCTTTTGTGCGCTCGACTTGTTGACGCCCTCCTTGGGTTTGAAATGTCCTTGCACTGAAATGGTGTTGCTCGCCACGGCTTCCACCTTGTCAGCATTCTTGCTTGTGTTACCTTCTTTCTTGCGTTCGATGAGTTTCTGTCCGCCCATCTTGGTGTCGACCATCTCGCTCGAATGCGTGCGCAGCATCAAGATGCTGTCGATATAGGCCACATCGCCTTTGTTGATGTTATAATATATGTAACCATAGATGCGTTGTGCCCTCTTCCCAGGATCGCCTTGCAGGGCCAACGAGTTCCAGCCGTCACTGCCAGAGAAGCGGTTGACGATGGACGTGCTGCCGTCGATGTAGTCAACAGCCATGAATGCCTTGAATGAACTGCGCACAGGTTTAAGCTTGTACTGGAGTTCATAGCGGTCGCCTTTGTCGCTCTCACGATCGGGTTTGAGGTCAAAAGTGATAAACCCGCTCTTCATTCCCGAGGTGAGCATCCAGCGGCGAGGACCTTGCCAGATGTCGGCACTATCGCCCTCGGCAGCAAACTCATGGTTAGCCGCAACACCTTCCATGCCCGAGCCGAATGCAGGCCCCTGGACTGGCAACTGGGAAGGAGCGTCTTGCAGTTCCTTGTTCATGTCTTGCAGTCGCCCTATCACATTGTCATAAACCTTAATATAAACATCCATGTTGCGGGCATACCACACAAGCGATGTGTCATAAAGCTCGGGAGTGATACCATGCTTCATGAAAATAGACTGCTTGAGCACCAGCCGCGACGAGTCGTCGGGAAACTGGTCCCAGTGCGAGTCGATGTAGGCATCGGCCAGCTCGAGGTCAACGAGCAGCTCTTCCATCTTGCTCTCGGGTATCACCCCCTTGGGGGCCTTGTCACAACCCGCAGCAAGACACAGGAAAGCCACCAGGCATGCAGCCGCTAGTAGATGTTTCATTTAGTCTTGTCGTTAGTTTTCTCGCCTTCCGTTGCCTCCTCTGTCTTCTCTTCCTTTGGGGCAAGGTAACGCGAGTAGAATAAAATGAGTGCAATGACGCTCACGCTGAGCGAAGCGTCGGCCACGTTAAACACCGGCTGGAAGAACACAAAGTGATCACCGCCCACCAAGGGCATCCACTGCGGCCAGTTCCAATCGCACAGCGGGAAGTAGAGCATATCTACCACCCTGCCGTTAAACAGCGTCTCATATCCGCCGCCCGGCGGGAAGAGCTGCGCCACCTGGGGAGCATCGGGAGCATCGAAAGCCACACCATAGAAGATGCAGTCGATGACATTGCCCAGTGCGCCTGCCGTGATCATGGCAATGCACACCACATAGCCGCGAGGCACATCCACACGGTTGCGCAACTTGTAGATATAATACATGAACAGTGCCACAGCAATGATGCGGAACCACGTGAGGAACAATTTGCTACCAAACTCCATGCCGAAAGCCATGCCATTGTTTTCGATAAACTGCAGTTTGAACCAACTAGTGATTTCATACTGCTCACCATAGTAAAAATGCGTCTTTATCCACACTTTCACCACCTGGTCGATGACAATGACTAGCAGCACCACGATGACAGCAAGCCATCCATTAATGTTTTTCTTCATTTAGCGTCGTTTGTTCTTCTGTTCTAATTCCTTTCCTTCGACCGATGTAGTGGCATGTGGCACAGCAAGCAGTCGTCCCTTGGGGATGAGTTTGCCCGTGACGCGGCACACGCCGTAGGTTTTATTTTCAATGCGCACCAGGGCGCTTTGCAGTTTGTTGATAAACTCCATTTGGCGCTGTGCACGTTGTCCGGCAGCCTCCTTGCTCAATGCCTCGGCAGTCTCCTCCAGCGCCTTGAATGTGGGCGTCGGGTCATCAGAGAGCAACCTCGACTTGAGCAGTTCATAATTCTCCTTGGCAGTTTCAAGCTTCTCAAGGATAATCTCTTTAAACTCCTGCAGCTCGGCATCGGAGTACCTGTTTCTTTCTTTATCGGTATTCATGGGAGGAAAGGTATTAATGGTTAGTAAAACGGATAGAGGAGCACCCAGGTCTCCCCTATCCATATCAATGTCTTGATTATGCTTTATCGACAGTCATCTTCACCTTGAGGTCGTCCTTCTCGGGATCGACAGTATCGTCGTGGTCAACCTCGGCAATCTCGATGCTCACAGCGAGCACCTGCGCAGCGATATAGTCCTTAAAGCTCTCAAGGGCCTTGACTACACGCTCATCGGGGTTGATCTCGACCTCAACGCGGTCGGTGATGTCGAAGTCTTTCTTCTTGCGGATGTTCTGGATGCGGTTCACGAGTTCGCGAGCCATACCCTCGTTGATGAGTTCGTCGGTGAGGGTGATGTCAAGGGCCACAGTGAGGGTGCCCTCGTTGGCAACAAGCCAGCCGGGGATATCCTCGCTGATAATCTCAACATCGGCTTTGTCAACGACTGCCTCCTGTCCGGCAACGTTGAGCGTGATGCTTCCGTTCTTCTCAAACTCGATGATAGCGGGTTGAGGCAAGCTGGTGAGCTCGGCAGCAAGGGCTTTCATGATCTTGCCATACTTGGGACCAAGTTTCTTGAAGTCGGGCTTAACACGCTTCACGAGCACGCCCTCGTCATTACCCACGAGCTTGATTTCCTTCACGTTCACCTCGTTCTTGATAAGGTCGGCCACAGCCTCTACCGCAGCGCGCTGCTCGTCGTCGAGCACGGGAACCATGATAGACTTGAGCGGCTGGCGCACCTTGAGGTTCTGCTTGCGGCGCAGTGCGAGCACCATCGAGGTGATGTCTTGAGCCACCTGCATGCGCATCTCGAGTTTCTTGTCGATAGCTGCCTCATCAACAGCGGGATAGAGTGCCAGGTGCACGCTCTCCTCTTTGCCGGTGAGGTCGCGATAGAGCTTGTCGCTGAAGAAGGGCGAAACGGGAGCCATGAGCAGCGAGATTGTGTGCAGGCAGTGGTAAAGGGTCTGGTAAGCAGCCAGTTTGTCGTCATTACCCTCGAGCTTGCCACCCCAGAAACGCTTGCGGTTCAAGCGCACGTACCAGTTGCTCAAGTGATCGTTCACAAACTCACTGATAGCACGGGCTGCACGAGTGGGCTCATAGTCGTCGAGATAGCGGCGCACGTCGCTCACCAGAGAATTGAGCAGAGAGATAATCCAACGATCAATCTCGGGGCGCTTCTCCAGGGCTACCTGCTCGGCAGCAGGATCAAAACCGTCAACGTTGGCATATAGGGCGAAGAACGAATATGTGTTATAAAGCGTACCGAAGAACTTGCGCGACACCTCGACAACGCCAGCCTCGTCAAACTTGAGGTTATCCCAGGGCGAAGAGTTGCTGATCATGTACCAGCGCAGGGGGTCGATACCATATTTCTCGATTGCGCCGAAGGGGTCAACTGCGTTGCCCAGACGCTTACTCATCTTGTTGCCGTTCTTGTCGAGCACGAGGCCGTTAGAGATAACGCTCTTGTAGGCCACGCTGTCAAATACCATTGTGGCGATAGCATGCAGGGTGAAGAACCAACCGCGGGTCTGGTCCACGCCCTCGGCGATGAAGTCGGCAGGATAGAAGCGGCCGCTATCCACGAGTTCCTTGTTCTCAAACGGATAGTGCAGCTGCGCGTAAGGCATTGAGCCGCTGTCGAACCACACATCGATGAGGTCGAGCTCACGCTTCATGGGCTTGCCAGTGTCGCTCACGAGGGTGATATAGTCAACGTATGGACGGTGCAGGTCAATCTTCTCGTAGTTCTCCTTGCTATAATCACCGGGAACAAAGCCTTTGTCCTTGAACGGATTACTCTCCATCACGCCAGCAGCGACAGCCTTCTCAATCTCGTTGTAGAGTTCCTCGACGCTGCCTATGCACTTCTCCTCGCCATCCTCGTCGCGCCAGATGGGAAGCGGCGTTCCCCAGTAGCGGCTGCGGCTCAGGTTCCAGTCGTTGAGATTCTCGAGCCACTTGCCGAAACGGCCTGTGCCGGTGTGCTCGGGTTTCCAGTTGATGGTCTTGTTGAGCTCAACCATGCGCTCCTTGCAAGCAGTCGAGCGGATGAACCAACTGTCGAGGGGATAGTAAAGGACGGGCTTATCGGTGCGCCAGCAGTGAGGATAGTTGTGCACATGCTTCTCAACCTTGAATGCACTGCCTGCCTGCTTCATCTTGATGCACAGATACACGTTGAGATCCTCGGCCTTGGCCGCAGCCTCCTCGTCATACTTGCCGCCCACGGTGAACTTGGGATCATAAGCGTTCTTGACCCAAGCACCAGCATATTCCTTGTAGAGTTCTACATCCACGCACTTCTCAACGAACTCCTCGTCGAGATCCTCAAGCACGTAGTACTTACCGCTCAGGTCAACCATGGGACGGGTTTCGAGCTTCTTGTTGATCATGAACAGCGAGGGAATGCCAGCGGCACGAGCCACAGCAGCATCGTCGGCACCAAATGTGGGCGCGATGTGAACGATACCAGTACCGTCCTCGGTGGTCACATAGTCACCGGGGATCACGCGGAAACCGTTCTCGTTAACCTCAAACTTGTCGCCCACCTTGTCAACGGGCTTCACCCAGGGGAAGAGCTGCTTGTAGCGCAGGCCCACGAGGTCGGTGCCCTTGAACTCGGCGATAACCTTGTAAGGTATCACCTTGTCGCCCTGGGCATATTCGTCAAGTGCCTTCTCGGCACCCTCTGCCTTGAAATAAGCGTTGAGGCGAGCCTTTGCCATGATGAAAGTGGCAGGCTGGCCGTTGTAGGGATTGTAGCTCTCCACTGCCACATAGTCAATCTTGGGGCCAACGCAAAGCGCAGTGTTGCTGGGCAGAGTCCAGGGCGTAGTGGTCCATGCCAGAGCGGCAATGTTCTCAAAGCCCTTGTCCTGGACAGCCTTGATGGCAGCAACCACCTTGTGGTCATCCTCAACCACGCAGAACTGTGCAGTGGCGGTCTGGTCCTTGACGTCGCGGTAGCAACCAGGCTGGTTCAACTCATGCGAGCTGAGTCCAGTGCCCGCTGCGGGCGAATAGGGCTGGATTGTATAGCCCTTATAGAGTAACCCCTTGTTGTAAAGTTGCTTGAGCAACCACCACAAGGTCTCGATGTAGTCGTTAGTGTAAGTGATGTAGGGAGCCTTCATGTCCACCCAGTAACCCATCTTGTGAGTGAGGTCTTCCCACTCGCGGGTGTACTTCATCACCTCCTTGCGGCAAGTGGCGTTGTACTCGTCAACGCTCACCTTCTTGCCGATGTCCTCTTTCGTGATGCCCAGAGCCTTCTCCACGCCAAGCTCCACAGGCAGTCCGTGAGTGTCCCAGCCAGCCTTGCGGAGCACCTGATAGCCCTGCATGGTCTTGTAGCGGCACACGATGTCCTTGATGGTACGGGCCATCACATGGTGGATGCCAGGCATACCGTTGGCCGAGGGAGGTCCCTCGAAGAACACAAATGAAGGAGCACCTTCGCGCTCACTGATACTGCGGGCGAAAACGCCCTCTTGATCCCACTTCTCCAGGACCTCCTTGTTGATGTCCGAGAGGTTGAACTTGTTATATTCGTTAAACTTCTTCATAATCACTTTTTAGGTGTATAGCAATATAATACTATCAAACTGCAAAGTTACTCATTTTTCGCCATATTAGCAATTCATTTCGCTACAAAAACTTGTAGAAAAATTCACATATCTGAGATTTCTTCAGCCATAGCATTGAGCTCTAAGCATTGAGCACGAGTTATTGATTTTTTCTCAACGTGATACTCATAGGGACTGATTTGAAGAAGCAATCCTCGGGAACAGGCATCAAAGCTTTCACCTGCGGGCTTAAAAACCTGTGAAAACCGTTCTCGCGCAGGAATATAACGCGATACCCACGGTTCATCGCCTCGCGAAGCACTTCCTTTTCCCGAGGTGAAATAGCAGCACTCACCAGCACTCCGCCACGCTCGCCACATGCCAGCCATTCCTCACGCAAATGGGCAACCTCGTCCACGGAGTATCGACGATGCACGATCACCGCCACTTTGTCGGGGATGTCAAGCAAGAAGCGATTACCCACCACCTGGCATCGACGGTTGGCAACCTCCATATCATGAAGCACGGTAAAAAGCTGAGGGTTTTGCTTTTTCACAAGCAAGCGACGAGGGTTGTCATCAAGATACCTTTTCCAGTTGTCAAGCTGGCCCTCGTGCAAGAGTATCTTGTCATTGTAGCCTTTCTCAAAGAGAGGAACGACATTGCCACCGTTCCCAGGGCGTCCGCCCTGGGCATCAGTTTGTGCAAACTCACATGGAACAGTAACGCCAAGCCGCATTGCCGCCTTTGAGCAACCGCCTTTAAATCCAGCGACTATTATCCCTAGGTGCTTGCCTGGTGGCATATCTTCGCTTACACTTACTATAATGTGGATGTGGTCGGGCATGATGCACATTTTCCACATCTTAACCTTTGGATAGAATTTATTTATCTTCGCCACCTCCTCATTGAGAATAGCATTTCCAAGTTCGGAATACTCCACCCAAGGGGAATCTGCATTTCCTCTTAACTCACCAAGCAATGGCATGCGTCCCTCTACCACTAGCGTCAGCATATAGATGCCTTTCCGGTTGTAGTCATGCCAAGGACTTCTACGTTTCATCGAGTGCTTCGTTTCCTGCACCTCCAGCCCTCTTGCTATGGCTTCATCGCGATCCACAGGTCCTTTCCCTTTTTACTCGGTGAAGGCGTTCCAGCCTTGGGCTCGGATTTCTAGCTCGGCATCGTCGCGTGTCACCATGTAGGCGCCCAGTTCGGGCTTGGTGATGCGGCCGATGAGCCGGGCTGTTGTCATCTGCTCTATCTTGTCGTGCTCGGTGAGGGGCACGGTGAAGAGCAGCTCGTACTCCTCGCCTCCGTTCATGGCGGCAGTAACCAAGTTCATGCCGAGTTCTTCGGCCATGGCAGCAGTCTGATAGTCAATGGGAATGCGGTCCTCATAGACACGGCAACCCACGCCAGAGCTGTGGCAGATGTGCAGCAGTTCGCTTGACAAGCCATCGCTCACGTCCATCATCGCTGTGGGATGGATGTCGAGGGCAGCAATCTCGGCAATCACATCACGGCGTGCCTCGGGTTTGAGTTGACGCTCGATGATGTATTCCTTGCCGGCAAAGTCGGGCTGAAAATCTTCTACACCTTGCCCTGCCTCACGCTCGCGTTCAAGGAGTTGCAGTCCCATGTAGGCTCCGCCCAGGTCACCGCTCACGCAGATAAGGTCGGTGTCACGAGCTCCGCTGCGCTTCACGGTCTTGCCCTTGACTCCCTCGCCCACACATGTGATGCTGATGATGAGTCCTGTGACCGACGCGCTAGTGTCGCCGCCCACGAGGTCAACGCCATATTGCTCGCACGCGAGACGCATCCCGTCGTAGAGTTCGGCAATGTGTTCTAGGGTGAAACGCTTGCTGATGCCCAGCGAAACAGTGATTTGGCGAGGTTGCCCGTTCATTGCATACACATCGCTCAAATTGACCACAACGGCCTTATACCCAAGGTGTCGCAGCGGCACGTAAGTGAGGTCGAAGTGAATGCCCTCGAGCAGGAGGTCGGTGGTGATGAGGGCTTCGGTGTCCTTGCCGCTATAATCAAGGATAGCGCAGTCATCGCCCACGCCCAGCACCGAACTGCTGTGCTTGAGTTCGATGTTCTTTGTAAGTTCTTTAATCAAGCCAAACTCGCCTAATGTAGAGATTTCAGTTTCAGTCATAACATGATATAAAAAGAATTATTAGTGTCCGCTAAAAGTCACAACATTAGCCCCAACATCCTCAAACACCGTCATATATAGTTCATTGTCAGAAAGGGGGGCTTGGTTGTGTAGAAAAAAAGAAAATGATTTTATTTAGGTTTATGGCTCGCGCCAAGAACCGTGTTCAAGGGAGTGAGCAGCGGTAAGTGGGCAAAGCCCGTGCCGCGACCAGCGAACCTCCCTTAAAATGATGGACTCTGTCCACAAAATAAAAATACTCTATCTATCAGGTAATTATATTTTGCTTGCCGAGCAAGCCATTTTCTATGCGAAGCAATAAAAACATAATAAAAATTACTTCTTTTTTTACCGGACACTAATGAATTAGAATATCTAGAACTTCTAGTGTTTCTAGAATTTCTAGATATTCCATACTATTTTTTTTCTATTAGAGTTCTTCAAACTGGTTGATGATTTCCTTCATGAGGAAACTCATGATGGGCTGGGCCTTGGCAGCGGCAGCCTGTACCTCTTCGTGGGTAGCCTCTTCAACAACGCCCTCAGCGCCTATGTCGGTGATAACTGACATACCGAACACTTCCATGTCGGCGTGGTTAGCAACGATAACCTCAGGTACGGTGCTCATGCCCACAGCGTCGCCACCGATGCGCCAGAAGTAACGATACTCGGCGGGAGTCTCAAATGTGGGACCTTGTGTGCCCACGTAAACGCCCTCAACGACGCGGATGTCGTTAGCCTTGGCAATCTCGCGGCACTTCTCGATGAGGCGGGGGCTGTAAGCGTCAACCATGCCGGGGAAGCGAGGACCGAGTTCCTCATAGTTCTTGCCGCGCAGCGGGTGCTCGGGGAAGAGGTTGATGTGGTCAGTGATGATCATGAGGTCGCCAATCTTGAAGTTGGGGTTCATGCCACCGGCTGCGTTAGAAACGAAGAGGGTCTTAACGCCCACTGCCTTCATCACGCGCACGGGGAAGGTGCTCTCCTTCATTGAGTAGCCCTCATAGAAGTGGAAGCGACCCTGCATAGCCATGACGTACTTACCTCCCAGGTTACCGAAGATGAGACGGCCGCTGTGGCCCTCAACGGTTGACACGGGGAAGTTAGGAATCTCCTCATAAGGGATAGAAACCTCTATATCGATGTGATTAACGAGGTCGCCAAGTCCTGTGCCCAGGATGATGGCAGTCTTGGGCATCTTGCCCACGCGCTCTTTAAGATATTGAGCGGTCTCATTTATAAGTTCAAGCCAATTTTTTTCTTCAATCATAATTAAAGATTTGTTTATTTATAATTTGTATAGTGTTAATTAAATCCAACTTCATGCTTCACTCTTTGCTAGTGATTTTCTTCTCAAGCATCTCGATGAAGTCCAGCTCGCCCTGGTCCAGGAAACCCACCTTGATAGGCACGTAATAGATAAGGTCCCTGCGTGTGGGCGGATAGTAGGCATTGTTGAGGATGCGCACCGAGTCTTTCTCGGTGGTGACAATGAACTTGCGGCGACCTTCTAGTTCGTCGAACTTCTCGAAGATGTAATCAAAGTCACTGCGAGTGAAGTAGTGATGATCATCGTAGTGAAGCACCTTGACCTTGGCATTGAAGCGACGCAAATACTTCACAAAGGGTTTCTCGTTGGCAATACCGGTGACGCACAGAATCAGGTCTTCCTCTGTGAGCGAAGGCAGCGACGTGAGCTGTGGCATGGGTATGGGGAACACAGGCACGGGGTTAGCGTAGCGTATGTTAGAGAAAAACAGCCCTTGCGAGGGATACAGGTCAAGGTTTTCCTTGGTCATGCGCAGTTCCACGGGACTGATGTCGTTGGGACACTTGGTCACCACCACGATGTCACACTCGCTGATGCGACGCGCGGGCTCGCGCAGCGTGCCCAGGGGCAGCAGCTTGTCGTTGACAGGCTGGCGGGTGTAGTCAACCAAGACAATGCTTGCCTTGGGCTTGACATACCGGTGCTGGAATGCATCGTCGAGCAAGATCAAGTTGATGTCGGGGTTGATGCGCAACATCTCCTTGATGCCCTTGCGCCGGCTCTCGCACACGGCCAGGGTGATCATGCCGTTATACTTGTGGAACACCTGGTAGGGCTCATCGCCGATATCACGCGGCGACAGTGTGTCGGTGGCGAGGATAAAACCGCTGGTAGTGCGCTTGTATCCACGGCTCAACACTCCTATGTTGTAACGGCGGCACAAAGCCTCGATGATATACTCCACATGGGGCGTCTTGCCCGTGCCGCCCACGGTGATGTTGCCTACCGATACTACCGGCACGTCAAACTCCTCAATGGGCAACCACTTCAAATCAAACAATCCGTTGCGCACAAACACGGCAGCGCCATACAGCCACGAACATGGCGTGAGTATAGCGTTGACCACAGCCTTGCGCTGCTGCTTGTTCAATATTTTAGTGAAGTTTATCATTCTCGACAATGCGCGCTTGTGATAACTGCGTTACTTTATCACGGTCTCTTCCATGAGGCAGAGCACGTGCTGGCGTCCCAGGATGCGCTGGATCATCTTGTGGTATTCATAGAGGAAGCCCATCTCACCCTGCATGCGTGACTCATACTTCGACACCATGTATTGCTCCATCATGTTCTCAAACTCGTTGACGGGAGCGGGATAGTTTTGAGTGACATAATCATCGCCCAGGTTAGCCTTCTTGGCAGCCCACTTGATAGCAGCTTCGAGACCGCCCAGTTCATCAACAAGACCTATTTTCTGCGCTGTTGCACCGTCCCACACGCGACCCTCGGCTATCACCTTGATCGAGTCTTGTGTCACGTGGCGGCCGTCGGCACAGTGTTTGGTAAACTGCTCATAGCCCAGGTTCACCATGTTCTGCATTGCGTTATACTGCACGGGGGTGAGACGTTTGCTCGTCAAGCCCATGTCGGCATTCTCATTAGTCTTGACAACGTATGTATTGATGCCAAGTTTGTTCTCCATAAGCTCTTGCGTGCAAGGAATCATACCGAAGATGCCTATGCTGCCGGTGATAGTGGTGGGCTCGGCAAAGATGCGGTCGGCGCCACAAGAGATATAGTAGCCGCCCGATGCTGCATAGTCACCCATCGACACAACGAAGGGCTTGCCGCTCTTCTTGAAGTCATCGAGGGCTTTCCACATCTGCTCCGAACCGAATGCGCTTCCGCCGGGAGAGTTCACACGGAGCACAAGTGCAGCAACATCTTCATCGTCGATGAGTTCGCGCACGGTCTCGGCGATCACCTCGCTGTTGATGCCGTCGTTAGAGCCCATGGGTGAAACCTGTCCATCGATCTCGCCCACTGCATAGAGCACTGCAATCTTGCCGCTGCCGCTCTGCTCGGCATCGAGATCGCCAGCCAGTTGAGAGGGAGTCACCAGGTTAAGGTCCTTGTCGGCGTCAACATTTGTGAGTTTCTTCAATCGGTCCTCAAACTCGTTGCGGTAGCACAGTTTGTCCACGAGTTTATTCTTCACGAACGAATCGGCAGGCCATGTTACCATCACGCTATCGGCCATCTGGTTGAATTTCTCGGTTGAGATTTTGCGGCTTGCAGCCATACCCTCAACCATTGAGTTCCAGATGCTGCCCAGATACACTTCTTTCTGCAAGCGGTTGGCATCGCTCATCTCGTTCACCATGTAAGGCTCCACAGCGCTTTTGAAAGTGCCCACGCGCACCACCTGCATCTCCACGCCCAGTTTGTCGAGCAAGGGCTTGGGATAAGTGTTTGCGCTTACTAGTCCGTGCACATCGACCGCTCCCACTGGGTTGAGGAACATGCTGTCGGCAACGCTGGCCAGGTAGTAATCGCCCTGGGCATAACCCTCGTGAGCATAAGAGTAGATAAACTTGCCGCTCTTCTTGAAATCAACAAGCGCTCTGCGCACTGCCATGAGAGTTGCGGGCTCTGCGGCCACTCCGCCGCACTCAATGTATATGCCGTCGATTTTCTCATCGTCCTTTGCTTTCTTGATGGCCTCCACCATTGTGTTCAGACCCACCTTCTTGGTGTCATCGCCTTGCAGCATAGCAACGAAGTCAAGGTTGTTTTTGCCGCCGCGCTCTTCGATTACGCCATTGAGATCAAGATGCAGGATTGAATGATCGCTCACCACCGTAGTTCCGGATTTGTCGCCCATTGAAACCAGGACAACGCTGAAAATAATGGCAGAGAACACAAATACGGTCAAAGCCAATGTCACGCCTACGAATGAGCCGCACACAACAAGGAGAAATTTCTTCATCATAACGCAGTATACTTTTTATAAGTTACTAACTATCAATTAGTTTACAAAGCAAGTCGGTCTTTTTTGCAACAAAAAGCCCGCCAGCAACTTACAAAGATAACTATTATTTTGTAAACTAGCGAGTTTTTTAGCAACTTTTTTGAAAACTTTTTCCGTTTGACACCAATGTTAGACCTCAACGAGGTCGTCACTTTGGTTAACCGCAGGTCCACCGACCTGCGGCATACATCACTCCCTACACAGCGTCCCCAACGGGGTCGCACTATGAAAACTTTTTCCCTTTGACACCAATGTTAGACCTCAACGAGGTCGTCACTTTGGTTAACCACAGGTCCACCGACCTGCGGCATACATCACTCCCTACACAGCGTCCCCAACGGGGTCGCACTATGATTACCACCGAGGGAGTTTCAACTGCGAAACTTATATTAATTATTCAACTATAGCATTTGATAATAAATATTGCTAATTTATTGTCCGGCAGGACAATACCTGAATAACCCCCACCGCCGAACGAAGTGGCGGTGGGGGAATAAATGCAACACGCACCGCGTCCAGCAGGACGCTAATCGGAGCAAATGGGTGAGGCTCAAATGGTTTCACATGCTAAAGTTGAGTTAATTACTCAATTGTTGATACTATACCCCCACCGCCACTACGCGGTGGGGGTTATTCAGGTATTGTCCTGCCGGACAACAAATTAGCAGCAATTGCTATAAAAGCTAATGTTGAGTTAATTTCTGAAATTTTTCATCGAGAGACAACCCTATTTTACCATAAACAAGGCACCGGCCCTTATTGGGGAGCCAGTGCCTCTGTGATTGTGGCATTGATGTGCCGTGGTGATTACTTCACGAGCATCTTCTTGCCGTCAACAATGTAGATGCCACGCTGTGCCTTGGTGAGCTTGCGGCCCATGAGGTCATAGATACCAGTCTTAACGGGTCTCTCAGCGTTCACGTCGCTGATGCCTGTTTCGGGATCACCATAGGTCATGATGGGGCAAACGCACATTGAGACACCGTCGTCAACGTTCTTATACCATGTGTAAGTGCCAAGAGATGTATAGTTCTCATCCTCGTCCTCAAGGAAGTGGTAAGCTGTGCTCTTAGCGTTAGCGCCACGGGCTACGCACAGGATGTTAACGCGGTCGTCATAGCCACCTGTGTTCAAGCCGTCGATCTTAACGAAGAACTCGCCATTAACGGTTGCAGGAGCATCAAAGCCGAATGTTGTGGCAAGAACCTCGGTTGCACTAATCTGGAGTTCTGAAACCTTCTTGCTTGCAGTTGCAAATGCCTCGCCGGGCATGCCGGTAGCATCGGGGGTGCACAACGAAACTGTGATGAGTGCATCGGGATCGTCGGCAGTAGCGTTGTCAAAGTAAATTGAAACGCCCTCTACGGTTGCATCGGTCATGGGAGCATCAAAGTGCTCTGCAAATGACTCAATACCAATCCAGTTGGTGCCAGCATAGTCGCCATACCAGCCCAAAGAGATAGCGCCGATGCTCTCAATCTCGTCGGGGGTGAGATTCCACACTTCCTGTGTGCCGCCCGCCTGGATAGCTTCCACGAGGAAGTCACGGTCGGTGCCTGCATCGTTCGACACAACGAGTTCCATACCATATTTACCCTCGGCAGTGTAAGTCACTGTGGGGTTCTGCTCGGTGCTAGTAGCAACGTCGGTTCCCTCAAATTTCCACTTCCACTCGGTGGGAACGCCTGTTGAGGCATCCTTGAATGTCATGGGCACGTTTACGGGAACGAATGCATAAGCGTAGGGTGAATTGTAAGCGCCCTCGGGCATACCGATGTGTGCCTTGGGTGCCTCAACTGCTACCACTACATATTCTTCCTTGACAGCCTCGCTAGTCTCCTCGCCCTTGCTTGCAACGAGCTTAACGGTGTACTTGCCAGGCTCGTTGAATGTCATGACGGGGTTCTGCTCGGTGCTGGTGAGCACTTCCTTAACAGCTACGTTTGAGCTCTGTCCAGCCTTTTCGGCTGTCCATTGCCATGCTGTGGGATGACCCCATGAGAGATCCTTGAAGTGAACCTGACCGCCTGCAAAGATGTTGATCTTGGCGCTGCCGCTGGGATCTTCTTTCATGAGTTTGAAGCCATCGATTGCCAGGTCATCGCCATAGCTGCCTTCGTAGATAAACTCGAAGGTACACTTGTGGCCGGCAAACTTTGCGAGGTCAAAGCTGAACTTCTCCCAGCTGGGGCCAGTGAACTCGTTGTCCTGTGCCCACTTGAATGCGTCGAGCAGTGTGGTTGAAGTGCCTGCGGTGAGATCGTTTACCTTGAAAGTGAGGTTAGCATATACCAACCACACGCCGCCGAAGCACATATAGAATTCAGCCTTGCTGTTGTCCTGCACCTCGATCTCGGGCGAAACGGCACGCTCGCGCTGATTGTTGTCATAGTAGATTGCAAGTGAATACTTGCTGGCGGGGTCGATAGCTGCAAATGTGGGTGTGGTGCTGAACATGGGCTGGTCGGTGAGCGTCCATGTCTTTTCACCGATACCGTAGTATTTCCATGTAGAAGCCTCTTCCACGCTGTCCCAACCCATTGAGTAATAGGTTGAAGCGGCCTCGTCGGCAGTAAAGTCGGCCTTCACGGGGATGTTCATTGTGAACTCATAGAGCGCGGGCAGACCCACGTTGTTGTCGCCCACAGCAACAGCGAGCAGCTTGCAGGTCTCGTCGATGGTCACGGTAGCCTCGTTGCCGGGCACGATGATGGTCTGCTCGTCATAGCCCATGTCCTCGACATCGGTGAGCGTTGTGCTATACCAGATGGCCTTGCACAATGGATCGTTGCTTGTGATAGTAACAGTTACTGGTTCGGTGAATGTACCGCCCTCGGGTGATACGGTGGGAGCAGCAATCACCGGTTTTTCCTTAACAATGAGGGTGTAAGATGCACTGCCCGCCTTGAAGTCGTCGTTGCCAGCAAACGATGCTGTTACTGTGGCCTGGCCCACCTTCTTGCCTGTGGTGAAAATGTCACCGTTGCTGTTGATGGCAGCAAGCTCGGGATCTGAGCAAGAGTAAGTGATGGGGCTCAACTTGTTGGGGTTGTTGAGATAGTTGGCATAAGCATTGTCGCCACACTCAACCTCCACGGTCTGCAAGGGATAGCTCAGTCCGGCATCCTTGGGCTCGGGCTTAATGGGGCCGGGGCCATCATAGGTGATGGTCATCTTGTAGAAGTAGATGATACCCACGGTCTCGCTTGTCTGGTCCATGGTGATGACGATGTCACCATCCTGGGCATCGGCTGCGGGAGCATAGGTATAGGCTGTGCGAGTGGTGGTGAGATTCTGGGCATCGCCATAGCTCACGCCATTAACGCTCACGCCGACAGCCACTGCCTGGGCGTCATCCTTTGTCTTTGCCTCTATGGCTACCGAAAGGATCTTACTGCCTTTCAACCCACTGGTAGTGAGAGTTGCATGCTTCACGGGGCTCTTTGCCGAGCCGAAATACTGGCCGGCACTGGCTGTGTAAGCCGTTACTGACGTGTTGCCGCTGTAGGTCCATTCCAGACCTTTGAGAGTGGTAGTTTGAGTTGTCTCGGCGTTATCGGTCATGTGGTAGAAACCCTCACCGCCATTTGCCTTCGAGACATTCCACTCATGCACCCAGGTACCTGTCTGGGCCCATGCCGCGACTGTCACGAGCATGAGGAGCATTGTGAAAATCTTCCTTGTTGACATAAAAAATAAAATTAAGTGATTAATATAACGTTATTTAGTTGTTTTGCGATGTAACCATTTCTTTGCAAAGCACACCAGTGCCACAGTAGCAACGGCACTAGCCAGAGCCAACCATGGGAACTGCCCTTCCTGGGGCACGCCTATGTTTTCAAATGCGTCCTTCGGCACCACATTGATATTCACCAGATAGGCCGAGACGACCACGATGCCGTTGTTGAGAGCATGGGCAATAACAGGCACCCACAGCGACCTAGTCCACACAAGCAGGTAACCCAGCCACACGCCCAGCAGCATGCGGGGCACGAAACCGAAAAACTGCACATGCATGGCACTGAACACGATACCCACCAGCCACACCGCGGCATGGCTGTTGCCATCATTGCCAAGCATCCTCAGCATGCTGCCGCGAAAGAACATCTCCTCGCTCAATCCTGCCAGCAGCGATACCACAGCAAGCACTACAAGCATTGACGGCAGCGAGGTTTCGCTCAACAGCTTGTCGGTCAGCATCTGTGCTGCCTGCTCGCTGTCGCGCAGCATTTCCTCCAGCCAGTCCAAAAACTGCGGCAGGTGCAGCGACCCGTTCCACGCAATCGTCCAGTTGAGCGCAGGCATCGACACCACACACACCAGCAGCACCATGAGCAAGCCACGCCACGACGGCGCTTTGTCGAGGTTCATGTGGTGCAGCGGACGCTTGAACAACAGCATGCTCACCACGATAGCAGGAACGATAAACATCATCACGTCTTGCATCACCATCACGCCCAGCGTGGCATCGTGCATCGGCAACCTGTCGAGAAACGGCACAACGGCAAAGGTGGCAAGCACACCGACAAATGCGAATATAAACAGCAAGATTATCCGCAAGCCTGGGCTTAATTTCATTTTAGTCTTCTCTTCCATAAAATGTGCATCTAGACGTTTTGAGCCTACAAAGTTACAATAATTCACAAAAAAAATCAAAACGACGCCAAAAAACTTGCTTTCTTTGGCAAATTTACTTAATTTTGGCGGTTGAACAAATCAAATTACTAACACTAAGCTCTTATTAGGTATGAAAAAGTTACTTTTATGCATGATTATTGCATGCCTTGGAATTTCCTATGCATCGGCTCAAGACATCTACGATGACTATAAGACTCCTGCCAAGCAGGAAAAACTAACAAAAGAAGAGAAAAAAGCTCGCAAGGAGAAAGAAAAACACTTGCAAGCTTTCAACGACTCGGTTGCATTCAAGTTTGCCAACGCAGCCCTGCGCGAGGGACAGTTTGTCTTGCTTGCCACACGTGTGGAACTGGGCAACATGGGCGCAATGGAATATGGCCTTAACGACCACACCAACTTTGTTTACCAGGTGGGCAAAGAGGCTGTGATACAGATTGCTTTCAACGGTCCCAACCCCGGGTTCAACGGCATGGGAGGAATCACTTGCAGGGGCAATGTGACCAACAGCAAGTACAGCGTGGACAAGAAAGGAAATGCCCACTATGACTTCTCGGTGTTCGGTTCCGACATCAGCGCGCAAGTGATGATTACCGTCTATGCAGAGTCTAATCAGGCCATCGCCTATGTTGAGCCCACATTTGCAGGAAGCAACATGTCCATTACCCTGCACGGCGAACTGCGTCCCTACAAGAAAGAATAAGATATCATAACCTAATTAACCATTAACAACTTTATCGTAGTGAAAAGATTTTTAAAAACCACCGCCGGAAAGCTTCTCCTTTCCATCATTGTGGGCATCGGCCTGGGTTATGCAATCCTAGCCATGCCTGCCACGCTTCACGACATTCTCACACAAGTGTTGCTCGTGACCAAGCAGCTCACCAGTCAGGTCATCCTTTTCATCGTGCCCATGATTATTATAGGTTGCGTGGCACCGTCCATCACCAGTTTCTCGGGCAACGTGACCAAGGTGCTGGGATTCACAGTGGGCGTTGCCTACCTGTCATCGATAGGCGCAGCATCGCTAGCAATACTCACAGCAGTACTCGTGGAACCCATGATCACCACCCAGGTATCGACTGCTGCCACCACCGACCTGCCCGAAGCAATTATCAGCCTCAAGTTCCCCACAATGGACACTATGTCGGCTCTGTTGCTTGCCATCATTATCGGCCTGGGCGTTGTGTGGATCAACGGCAAGAAATATGCCGATGCCCTGCAAGACTTCCAGAAGATGGTGCTCTTGGCAGTGGAACGCATCATCATACCCATCTTGCCGCTCTTTGTGGGCGCCAACTTTGCGCTGCTGGTGCTATCAGGCAAAATCGCCAACATGGCTGTGTTCATGCCCGCGTTCATGTTTGCCATCGTGTGTCACCTCGTGTGGCTCGCCCTGCTTTACGTCATCGCTTCGCTCTACAGCCGCCGCAACGGCTGGGAAGTGGTCAAGCACTACGGCCAGGCCTACATCACTGCTGTGGGCACGATGTCATCGGCCGCTACCCTACCCGTAGCCATTGAGTGCATGGGGAAAAACAAGGTGGTTTCGCCCAAGACTGCTAGCTTCGCATTGCCGCTGTTCTGCAACATACACCTGTGCGGAGCCGTGATTTCCGAGATTTTCTTTGTGATTACCACCTATATCATGCTTTACGGACACTTCCCGCCAGTGGGACATCTGGCTATCTTCACCGTCCTGGCATGTGTCATCGCCATCGGTTCGCCAGGAGTGCCCGGCGGCCTGAACATGTCGTGCGCAGCCCTGGTGGGCACAGTGATACTCGAGGGCCAAGACCCTGCAACTTTCTTCGGCATCATGACTGCCGTCTATACTATCGTGGACGGATTCGGCACAGCCTGCAACGTCACCGGCGATGGTGCGCTAGCCCTCATTACTGATGCATTCCTTGAACGAAACGAGAGTAAATAGCAAGTAACCACTCAACTTTAGCATTTGATAATAAATATTGCTAATTTGTTGTCCGGCAGGACAATACCTGAATAACCCCCACCGCCGAACCGAGCGAAGCGAGCTCGGCAAAGTGAGCAGCGGTAAGTCGGCGAAGCCGGTGCCGCGGATAGCGAACCTTTGCCAACATTCGAAGTGGCGGTGGGGGAA
>NZ_JAZLLZ010000199.1:0-6390 GCF_045598405.1 Sodaliphilus sp. | reverse complement strand
GACCTCCCTGAGGTCTAAAAAATCCACTATATATATTTTCAATGAAAAAATCAGTGAGATCAGTGAGATCCGCGCGGGGAGTTCCATTGGTGAATAGTTACCGCCCAGGGTGTAATTGTTATTTTTTGAAAAGCAGCACTGCCTGCTTACCTAGGAGTGACAGCAGTATTCCTATTTTGTTTTTTGCTCTCACGTGCGGGTTGACGAGGCATTGCCAGCGCAGGGCCTTGATGCCTGCCCAGCAGCGGGCTGTCACGTCGTCGCTTGCACCGTGCAGGAGCATGATGTTGAAGCAAGCGCTCAAGCGGCGGCTGCGCACTGCGGCGAGGTGCTGCGGGGCCTCGGCTGCCATGCGCTGCTCAAGTTGCTCGGTGATGTCGAGCACGTGGGCGCGCTTGGGGTTGTAGATGCCGTCGGTGATGCTGAATGTGCGTTGCCGGTAGTAGTAGAGCGACTGGCTGGTGTGTACCACGGCGGGTGCCTGACGCAGCAGGTCGTAGATGACGGCCAGGTCCTCGTAGAGCATACCCACGGGAAATCTCACGTCGTGGAAAAGGCTCGACTTGAACAACTTGCAGCAAGCCGAGTTGGTGAGCGTGTGCTGGTAGAACACGTCGTTGATGGCTTGGGCCGAGGTGAACGTGGTGAGTTTGCCCGGAGTGGTGTCGATGTGCGGTTCAGTGCCGTCGGTGAAGAGTGTCCATTGGGCGGCGGCAATGCTTGCTCCGGTGGTGTTGATGATATTGAGTAAGGTTGAAACAAATGCGGTGGACACAAAGTCGTCGCCGTCGAGCATGGTGACGTAGTCGCCCGTCATGATGTCGAGGGCGGCGTTGCGTGCGGCGCTCAATCCGCCGTTGGCCTGGTGGATGACTTTGACGCGCGGGTCGCGTTTGTCCCACTTGTCGCACACCAGGCTGCCGCCGTCGGTGCTACCGTCGTCCACAAGGATAATCTCCAGATTGCGGTAGTCTTGATGCAATAAGCTATCAACGCAGCGGTCTATATAGACCGCCACGTTGTAGATGGGTACTATGATCGTGATCAGCGGACCTTCCATTCAAATCCGTCCTTGGTGTCCTTGACGTCGAAACCGGCTTCGTTGAGCTTGTCGCGAATCAGGTCGCTTGTAGCCCAGTCTTTGGCTGCCTTTGCGTTGCGGCGCACCTCGAGCAGCAGATCCACGGCCTTGCGATAGGGCTCCATGTTCACGCTGCCTCCGGCTGCGTTGTCGCGCACGCCCAGCACGTCGAAGAGATAGGTCTGGAACACGCTCTTGAGCTCGTCGATGTCGGCCTGCGAGATAGTCCCGTTGCCGTCGTTGGCCTGGTTGATGGCGCGGCAAGCGTCAAAGAGGGTTGCGATCACGGTGGGTGTGTTGAGGTCGTCGTTCATCGCCTCGGCGCACTTCTCGCGGTAGTTGTCGAGCTGCACGGTGGTCTCGGCTCCGGCAGTGAGTGCCTGGAGGCGGTGCCAACCGTCCATCATGCGCTCGTAGGCCTTCTCGGCAGCGAGCAGGGCTTCGTTAGAGAAGTCCACTGTGCCGCGGTAGTGGGCTTGGAGGATGAAGAAGCGCACGGTCATGGGGCCGTAGGGCTGTTCAAGCAGCTTGTGCGAGCCGGTGAAGAACTCCTCAAGGGTGATGAAGTTGCCCAGCGACTTGCCCATCTTCTTGCCGTTGATGGTGATCATGTTGTTGTGCATCCAGTAGCGCACCATGTCTTCGCCCTGGCTGGCAACGGCCTGCGCGATCTCGCACTCGTGGTGGGGGAACACAAGGTCCATGCCGCCGCCGTGGATGTCGAACTTCTTGCCCAGGTACTTGCGTCCCATGGCGGTGCACTCGCAGTGCCATCCCGGGAAACCGTCGCCCCAAGGGCTGGGCCAGCGCATGATGTGCTCGGGTTGAGCCTTCTTCCACAGCGCAAAATCTACCTGGCTGCGTTTCTCGCCCACGCCGTCGAGTTCGCGGCTGGCGTTCTTCACCTCCTCAAGGTTGCGTCCCGAGAGGGTTCCGTAGCGGTACTTCTGGCTATATTTCTCGAGGTCGAAGTAGATGCTGCCGTTGCTTTCATAGGCAAAGCCATTGGCAAGAATCTCTTTCACGAGTTCTTCCTGCTCGATGATGTGTCCGGTGGCGTGAGGCTCGATGCTGGGAGGCAGCACATTGAGCGCCTCCATGGCAGCATGGTAGCGGTTGGTGTAGTACTGTGCCACTTCCATGGGCTCGAGTTGCTCGAGGCGAGCCTTCTTTGCAATCTTGTCCTCGCCCTCGTCGGCATCGTGCTCCAGATGGCCCACGTCGGTGATGTTGCGCACGTAGCGCACCTTGTAGCCCAGTTGCTTGAGATAGCGGAAGAGCACGTCGAATGTGATTGCGGGACGCGCGTGTCCCAGGTGTGGGTCGCCATAGACGGTGGGACCGCACACATACATGCCCACATTGGGCTCGTTAAGGGGCTTGAACAACTCCTTGCGGCGAGTGAGCGTGTTATATACAAACAAAGGATGTTCCATATTTTTTTAACGAAAAACGAAAATGCTACGCATTTTTACGAAAGACGAAAAACGAAAATGCTGGCGCATTTTTACGAAAAACTATTTTCGAGTTATCGAAAAAATCGGTTTAAGCCTGTCCCTTGGGGAGGGGGAAGTCGATCACGTTGCCGTCGGTTCCGGGAACTGCCTGGCGCTGACGAATCTCGCCGAAGGTCTGCTCATACTTCTGGATGTTCTGGTGCAGTGCTGCGAGAAGCTGCTTGGCGTTCTCGGGAGTCATGATGATGCGGCTCTGCACGCGTGCCTTGGGTGTGTTGGGGGCGAGCAGGATCATGTCCAGGAAAAAGTCGTTGGGTCCGTGGGTGATTACTGCCAGGTTAGCATAGCGGCCCTGCATTTCCTCGTTAGGTACTTCTATTTGAATCTGTTGTTGTTTGTTGTCTGCCATAGTTGTGTTTGAAATAAAAATGTTATGTAATTTGTTAGTTATTAATTCTCGTTATTTCCGGTCAAAGTCATAGCACTTTGCGCCCAGGTTCTCATCGTTGATGTGCACCCTCATGGTCTTGCACCCGGTGCGTTTCCACACGTTGCCCACATTGAACGATGCATAGCATTCACGCCAGAAGTAGGCGGTGTCGGCGAGCAGGTCGTGGTGCAGGTAGCAGTGCACGGTGTCCTGGTTGCGTGTGGCGTCGTCGATGAGCAGCATGAACCTGCGCGCCTTGCCCGTGTGCTCCACCATGCAGTGCAGGTTGATGAAGTCGCCCGTGCGCCATGCGCTGCGCATCTTCACCGGGTGCATCGCGTAGCGGTTGAGCGGCACGGTGGCAAACCGCAGCGAGTCGGTGATGATGCGTGTCACGCCATACACCTTGATGTCTCTCACGCTGCTTGTCTCGTCGTCGCGGGCAAAGTCATACCGCAGCAGCACTCGTTGCAGCACCTTCATGGAGCTATCGACCTTGACGTTGCCTCGCAGCGTGACCGATGGCGCCACGTCGCGTCCCACCAGTTCAAAGGTCGCACGTCCGGTAGCGGCGTCGCTGCCTGTGTAGGTCACCACGTCGTAGCGGTAGTGGGTGCGCGACTCGTCGAGCGGCGACTCCTTGCTACATGCTGCCACAAGCATGAGGGTGGCAGCGCACGTGATGGCACACAGCAGGTGTTTCATTTGCGCACGTCCTCCTCGATGATGCCGTCGCGCATGCGCAATGTGCGGTCGGCCTGGCTTGCAAGTGACTCGTCGTGGGTGACGATGACAAACGTCTGCTTGAACTTGTCGCGCAACTCGAAGAACAATTTGTGCAGCTCGGTCTTGTTGTGCGTGTCAAGGCTTCCGCTAGGCTCGTCGGCAAGTATCACCTTGGGTTTGTTGACCAGGGCTCTTGCCACTGCCGCGCGTTGGCATTCGCCGCCCGAGAGCTGCGCAGGCTTGTGGTTGAGGCGGTTGCCCAGTCCCATGAACTCAAGCAACTCGCGCGCTCGGTCGTAGGCCTCGGCACGCTTCATGCCGCCTATGAGGGCAGGCATTGCCACATTCTCAAGCATGGTGAACTCGGGAAGCAACTGGTGGAACTGGAACACGAACCCAATGTTGCGGTTGCGAAAGTGTGCCAGCTCGCTGTCCTTCATGCGCGACACGTCCACGCCGTCGTAGAGCACGCTGCCGCCATCGGCACCGTCCAGAGTGCCCATGATGTGGAGCAACGTGGTCTTGCCGGCACCGCTGGGGCCCACAATCGACACCACCTCGCCGTCGGCAATCGACACGCTCACGCCTCGCAGCACTTCAAGGTTGCCATAGCGCTTGACTATGTTCTTTGCTTCAATCATACTGCAAATTTACACAATATATTGGAATTGTGCAAATGATAGGGAAGCATTCGCTCCGATACCCCGGGAACCACCCATGACAACCCGAAATCACGACACCCCCACAGACACAGAGGACACAGAGATTTTTTTACTTTTGTCCTCCTGTCTAAATCACAGAATAAAGCAGATAAAGAGTCTTTTTAGGGTGTTCTTGACGAGATTAAACAGATTTGTCCTGGGTAACAAAAGCAATCTTCTTAATGTGAAATAAAAATCCAGTGTTTTCTGTATAATCTGCTGTTGTGTGTCAACAGACCATAGCTCGGATTATGCCGAATTCCCGCACTTCGTTTTTGAGTGTGGGGCTTGAAAATTATAGCGACTGCTCCGCGGTTGTGATGCGGGGCAGTCGCTTGTTGTGGTGCAGATGTGCGGTGAGATTATTTCACTGCATCCACTGCCTGCTTGATGCGGTCAAAGATTTCGTCGATGGAGCCAGTGCCGGGAATTGCCTGGTAGAGGCCCTTCTCCTGGTAGAATGCCTTGAGAGGTGATGTCTGGTTGTTGTAAACCTCAAGACGGTTCTTCACAGTCTCCATGTTGTCGTCGCTGCGTCCTGTCTGCTGTCCGCGCAGGATGATGCGGCGAATGAGTTCTTCCTCAGGAACCTCAAGACCCACTACAGTGCTCACAGCGGTGCCACGCTCTTGGAGCATAACCTCAAGCGCCTCGGCCTGCGGAATGGTGCGGGGGAAGCCGTCGAAGATGACGCCAGGAGCCGCAGCCTCCTTGTTGGCATCGAGCACCGATGCGAGGATGTCGATCATGAGGGCGTCAGGGATGAGCTGGCCCTTGTCAATGTAAGCCTTGGCGGTAGCGCCAAGTTCGGTTCCGCGCTTGATGTTGTCACGAAGCACGTCGCCTGTAGAGATGTGGAAAAGACCGTATGTCTTTATTAGGTTGTCGCTTTGTGTTCCCTTACCACTGCCAGGAGCACCGAAAATAACGATATTAAGCATAGTTCTAATGTAAATTTAGTCTAATTGGGTTTATTTAGTCAATGTATAAAATGTGATTAAGCATTTTCTTTGAGCACGTAGATGTCGGGCAGGTTGCGTGCTGCACCGTCGAGGTCGAGTCCGTAGCCCAGGATGAATCGTGATGGGATGCTGAATCCCACATACTCGGGTGCTGTGCCTTGCTTGAGCGACTCGGGCTTGAAAAGCAATGTCGCCATCTTGACCGACGCAGGGTTGTGCTCCTCGAGCAGGGCGCGCAGCTGCACTGCGGTTGTGCCTGTGTCCACAATGTCCTCAATGATGATGATCTCACGGCCGCTGATGTCCTCGTTGAGACCCATGATTTCTTTCACGACGCCCGTTGATGTCGTGCCCTCGTAGGACTTGAAACGGATGAAGGTGATCTCGGCCATGGGAAGGTTGACGTGGCGAATGAGGTCGGCCGCAAACATGAAGGCGCCATTGAGCACGCACAGGAACAGCGGGTTGCTGGTCTTGCAGTCGCGACTGATTTCGGTTGCCACACGCTGAATTTGTTCAGCAATCTTCTCTCTTTCAATGTAAGGCTCGAAGGTCAAGCCGTTGATTGTAATGTCTGCCATTAGTAGTTGTGGTTTATTTCTCTGCAAAATTAAAAAAGATTATTGTGGTGACCAAATATTTCGCCCCTTAAAATCATGAGTCTATGAGATTGCCCTCATCTTGGGGCGACAGAAGGTGACTATGCCCATGCCAAAAGAGCGTGTCAAAATATAGCGACACGTGTAAAAGCTGACGATGACAACAGCGCAGGTGTCGTTATCTGTTATTTATATTAGTGAGGTCATGAAAAATGCGGTCTAAATCCATCAAGTCATCAAAAAGTTGGATGACTGCTTTGGGCGCCTTATTAAAATCAATTATGATGTGTGATTTACTCAACTTTAGCATTTGATAATAAATATTGCTAATTTATTGTCCGGCAGGACAATACCTAAATAACCCCCACCGCCGAACGAAGTGGCGGTGGGGGAAGAAATGCAACACGCACTGCGTCCAGCAGGACGCTAATCGG
>NZ_JAZLLZ010000198.1:0-27301 GCF_045598405.1 Sodaliphilus sp. | reverse complement strand
TGTATAGCAGGTATATACGTATTATTTGGACGCTTTGGCAAATGCGTTTTTATAAAACTTAGCAGACAGAAACAGACGGTGTTCATTTTAACATTTCAAGTTCCCCAAAAGGGCGTGTACCCCTACCTGAGTAGTTACCGATACGCTTCGCTACGATGTGCTTCGCTACGATGCGCTCGCGGTGCTCGTTACGATGACGATGACATTGTTGGCGCAAACTTATTGCAACAGTGTTATCGTAGCGAGCATCGCGAGCGTATCGTAGTTCATGCCAGTGACCGTATCGTAGCGAAGCAACGCGAAGCGTATCGTAGTTCATGCCAGTGACCGTATCGTAGCGTAGCGAAACGAGCACTGCGAGTGTTTTGTCACACCGCTACCTTGATGCATATTTTCTTGATTGTGCCTGTCCCGATGATAGGAGCGTGGGCATCGAGCGGAGTCATGATGCATAGTTCGCCGGGATGTAGGGTGAAGTGGGTGAGTGGCGTGTCGTTGTAGAACGCGATGTCACGCTCAGCCGAGTAGGGAGTTACCACATTGTTGAGCATGTGTGTGGGTAGCCATCCCATCACTTCGTCCTTATCTACAGGCACATGGATGTCGATGTACTTGCGGTGCACTTCCAGCACCTGCTTGTCTATGGCTTTCATTGCTGGTGTTTCTACATTGGCCCACACGCCATCTTCAATGTCCACTCTGCTCACGCCTGTCTCATGAATGGATGCATAGTTATTACGCAACCATTGCAAAGCGGTCTTTAACCTTGGGCACATAGCCTCAAGATTTATTGTGTCATTAATCTTTGTTACTATCATGATACAAAATTAATATTTTTTTTTCATGTCCTTAAATCTGCAACTTAAAAATTTGGTAGTTTTAAATTATATTTGTACATTTGTCATGTCATGTTGTGTTTTTGCTTATTTGTAATGCAACACTTTATTAAGAGAAAATAATGACATGACAATCCTGAGCATATTTTTTGTTGCTCAGGATATTATACAAATAGTTACAAAAGTGTTGCTAGTTTAGTGATTGAACTATGAAAAAAGGGTTACTTATTTTAGCCTTAATTTGTGTTTGGTGTGCTCATGCTGTTAACGCCCAGTTAGTTAATGGCGATATAAACGATGATGGCAAGCTGGATGTTGTTGATATTAATTCAATGGTTTCTACTACACTGGGTTTGCAACAAATTCGGTATATCCCAATGAGCGACGATCCCAATATTGTGGATAATAGTCACGTTGCAGGAACGTGGTGGCTCAACAAGAAGGAGTCTTTTAAGTTAAACCCTGATGGCTCAACAGACTATCAAGGTGCATCAACCTACGAGTTTTATCCCTATCCAAGTCGCCTCATTTTCTATAATAAAAAAGGTGATGTCTTGGCCTGGATGACAGTGATTATGCTCATGGACGAACATTTGTGGGCTGTAGAAAAAGGTAATGGAGATGTGAAGGTGTATTACTCAACTCCCACTCAGCTTGTCGAGAGTGTTAAGATAAATGACCGTAATGTTAACATGAAATATGGTACTACACAGCAAATAAAAGTAACAGTCTTGCCTGATGATGCTGACACCAAGACATTGAAGTGGTGGAGCTCTGACGATGCTGTGGCTACTGTCTCCAGTGACGGCTTGGTTACTGCTGTTGACGCTGGAACAGTTACAATTTATTGCTCTACAACCGACGGAAGTAATATCACTGATAGTTGCTCGGTTAGTGTGGGTAACAAGGATCGCAGCGGTAAGGATAGCAATGGCCGGGAGTGGGTTGACCTTGATTTGCCCAGTGGCGCGATGTGGGCTTCTTGGAACATAGGCGCTAATGAGCCTCAAGGGATTGGTTTGTTTTTTGCTTGGGGTGACGTGGAAGGCCATGCAAGTAATGATGGACATGAATTTTCTTATAATACCTACAAGTGGGCTAATCCTTCGGGAGGAGGTAAATATACTAAGTATAATAACTATCCTGAAGGAGAATTGCATCCTCTTGATTCTGAAGATGATGCAGCTACCGCAAATTGGGGCAGCGAATGGCGCATGCCCACAGTAGAAGAAATTAGAGAACTGCTATCAGATAAAAATACAAAAACCGAACGAATAGTGGTGGACAAAATGCCTTGTATGAAGGTGACAAGTGTGAGGAATGGAAATAGCATTTTATTACCTTATGCTGGTGTGAAAATAGATAAATCATATTATGCCCAACATATATATTACTGGACAAATACTACACAAGGGATTGAACATTATAATACAGGATGTGTATATTTATATGATTTATATGACGACCCAAATATATATGGTGACAAAATATATATTGAATTGACTGATGAACGTTATATAGGTGCAACTGTGCGAGCAGTGCGTGTAACCTCTAAGTAATTTGTATTCATATTGTTAAAAACTTGTAACGCATAAAATTATGAAAAAATATATTTTAGCATTTGCTCTCATGTGTGTGATAGGTGCTCAGTACGAACATGCTCAAATTATTAAAGGTGACATGAACCACGATGGCAAGTTGGATGTCATTGATGTCAATGCTGCAATCTCGACCATTGAGGGGATGCGTGATATAGAGTATATAAAAGGCGGTCCCTATTCGGTTGATAACTCGAGTATCTTGGGCACATGGTATCGTAACAAGAGCGAGTCGTTCACATTGAACGAGGATGGCACGACCGACTATCCTGGTGCTGTGACCTATATGTTTTTCCCTTACCAGGGTCGCATCGTCTTTTTTGACAAGTATTTTCGTGTAGTGTCGTGGCTTGGTGTGATTAGGAACAAGGATGGTTACATGCGTTGCGTGACCAGTGGCAGCAATGATGCCATTTCTTATAATGCTATTCCCAAGCAGTATGTTGAGCAAATTAAGCTGAGCACAGATCATGTTATTTTGCAGCATAAAGTGAATACTCAGTTGACAGCTGAATGCCTGCCAAGTGATGCCAGCAATAAAAATGTGATTTGGTCAAGCAGCGATGAGAGTGTGGCTGTTGTTAATGCAAATGGCTATATCTATAATATGGGGGCTGGCAGTGCTGTGATTACTTGTACATCGGTTGACGACAATTGTGTCAAAGCAACTTGTACGGTAGAGGTAGCGCATGAAGACCGCAGCGGTGTTGACAGCAATGGTCATAGGTGGGTTGATCTAGACTTGCCTGGTGGCGTGTTGTGGGCCGAATGCAATATCGGTGCTAGTAAGCCTGGTGATAGTGGTTTATATTTTGCTTGGGCCGACACCAAGGGCTATACTGCAAGTAATCATAATTTCTCATTACCTAACTACAAGTATTTCAGTGAGAGTAAAGGATATACCAAGTATTGTAGTGTTGATTATCATGGTGTGGTAGATAATAAAACTATCATTGAGTCCAGCGATGATGCCGCAACAGCTGCTTGGGGGTCGGGCTGGCGCATGCCTTCAAGGCAAGAGTTTAGTGACCTGCTTGACGGTAGATACACAACTAATTACTATGACCGAGAGAATAATTGCTATAGGGTGGTGAGTAGGCTTAATGGTAATACTCTAACACTGGCGGCAAATGGCTGGATTGAGCATGAGACTAGATACTACTATAATGAATATGCTAAATATTGGACTAACGAGTTGTCAGATGGTTACAGTTCTGCATATTTCATGTCTCATTCCTATACTCAAATTCATATCGACTTTACTAGTCGTTACTTTGGTTACGGAGTGCGTGCAGTGCGCACGGTGAGTGCAGGAAACTAATGTTCAAAGTTTATCATTTACAGTAAATTAGTGAAAATTATGAAAAAATATATATTTGTTTTAGCATTGGTGTGTGCATTGTGTATTCAGTATGCAAGTGCTCAATCTCAAAATAATAATGAAAATGCTTCTGACATCCAATATGTTTATGTGGGTAAGGGCGACGCGAATTATATAGATAATAGTTATGTTTCGGGTACATGGTGGTGCAATACAACTGATTCATTGACACTAAACCAATATGGCGAAACTAATTATCCGGGTGCTGTAAGGTTTGAATACTATCCCTACCAAAGACGCATTCTTTTCATTGACGTTTACGACCGTCTGTTGACCTGGATGGACGTGCTTAAGATTAGTGATGGACTCATGTTTACAGTGACCAAGGGCACACAGTCAATTGTGACTTACTCAAGCGTACCCACCCAGTTGATTACATCAATCACACTGAATAAGTCTGATCTAGACTTGAAGCCCTCTACAACCGAACAACTGATTGCGACCATAAAACCTGATGATGCCACTAACAAAACTTTGGTGTGGTCAACTAGTGATGAAAGTGTGGCAACTGTGATCGATGGCAACGTGACGGCAGTGGCTATGGGAGCTGCGGTGATTACCTGTGAGTCAGAAGATCATGGCGTTTCTGTCGCTACATGTAATGTAACCGTGCCTCGCGATTATGTGGACCTGGAATTACCCAGCGGAACGTTGTGGTCACCATGTAATCTGGGTGCAAGCAAGCCCGAGGAAAACGGCTTGTACTATCAGTGGGGTGATTCTCGTGGACATACTGCCGATGAAATTTTTCCGTTTAACAAGAAAAATTATAAATGGTATGACAACACTAAAGGTCTAGTTACAAAATATTGTACTAATGGGGCGTGGGGAATAGTTGACAACAAGACCGTGCTTGACCCCGAAGATGATGCGGCAGCAGTCAACTGGGACGATGACAACTGGCACATGCCCACAACTGCACAGTTTGAGGAATTGTTTAATGAGCAGTACTCTACTGTCGAGTGGGTAACAATTAATGAAGTGAATGGATGCAAGATTACAAGTAAACAAAATGGAAACAGTATTTTCTTGCCCGCTGCGGGTTATCGTTATACTCCATGGGGTATAACTCCATCATCTAAGGATATAGACCTTGTAAATTCTTATTGCTTATATTGGACTAATAATTTCGAAGCAGGAAGCATAAACCAAAATTTTGTTTCAGCAACTATATTAAGGGTTAACTTAGATATTGATGAAGTTAATGTGTCATTAGAGAACAATGACCGTTATTGCGGCATGAGTGTGCGTCCTGTCCGTGCAAAATAACCCTTCAGCAGAGTACAGCAGAGTTAAATCGACCTAGGGCCAGCCTACTGGAAAAGTTTTGATTTTCATTTTTCGTTTTTCGTTAAAAATTTGTAACTTTGTAGGTTGAAATAGAAGGTTATGATTTATGGCAGTTATACTCAATATTGAAACATCGACCGAGGTGTGTTCGGTGGCTCTTACTTGTGAGGGTCAAGTGCTTGAACATCACGAGAATTACGACGGGCAGACTCACGCCACGCTCTTGAGTGCTTATGTGAAAGACGCACTTGACTATGTGCGCACACGCGAGCTCACCCTTGATGCTATTGCTGTGAGCATGGGTCCTGGCAGTTACACCGGGCTCCGTATAGGCTTGAGCGAGGCCAAGGGGCTTGCATTTGGGCTTAATGTTCCTCTCATCGGCGTGAACACGCTGCAACTGCTTGTTGTGAGCACGATGTTCAATAATTTCTTTGACGATGACGATATGGTATTTGTGCCGATGATTGACGCTAGGCGCATGGAGGTGTACACTGCGGCTTATAACACGGCATTGCGAGCCGTTGTAGAACCGCAAGCCATGATTATCGACGAAAATTCGTTCAGCGACATACTTGCCGAGCATAAGGTGGTGTTCATGGGGAACGGGTCAAACAAGGTGCGCGAGGTCATCAAGCATCCTAATGCAGTGTTTGTTGACGGCATCAAACCGGTTGCACTCGAAATGATGGCACTTGCCGAGAAAGCCTTCCGAGAGTCTGATTTCATTGATGTGGCTTACTCAACGCCACTTTATCTGAAGGAATTTCAAGCAACAACTCCAAAGAAAAAGGTGTTATAACCACACTATGGGGAGAAAATGGTTTATAATGCCAAAAAAAATGCTTAACTTTGCACTTTTATTGAAGTAATTATATGTTGACTTATAACTCACAACTTAAGCAACTCATCTTACCCGAGTATGGCCGCAATGTTCACCAGATGGTAGAGCACTGCATGTCGCTTGTCGATCGCGAAGAGCGCAACAGGTGTGCCCACACAATCATTGCCATCATGGACAATATGTTTCCTGAAAACAGGGTAGAGGCTGACTATAAACGCAAACTGTGGGACCATCTTGCCATCATGAGCGAGTTTGAACTGGATATTGACTATCCCTATGAGATTGTGCGCAAGGATAATCTTGATAGTCGTCCCGCCCCGATGGATTATCATCTTGAACCCATTAAATACCGTCATTACGGCAAGATAATTGAGCGCATGATAGAACGTGCGGCTCAATATCCCGAGGGCGAAGAGCGTGACGCCCTGGTGATGCTACTGGCTAACCACATGAAGAAACTCATCTTCCAGATTAACAAAGAGGACGTGGAGGATGCAAAGATATTCAAGGACCTGTACTACTATTCAGGCGGCAAGATAAAACTGAATGTAGATACCCACAGCCTGCATGAGTTCAAAGAGGCTCCGCAGCAGGGTGGTTCTAAAAAGAAGAAAAAGAAATGATATTGCGCGATGACATATTGTGCATAGGTCGCTACAACAAACCTCACGGCGTGAACGGCGAGATTTCGGCATCGCTTGATGTGGACTTTGAATTTTTGCGCAATTTCTCATGTCTCATCAGCGAGATTGACGGCATCTACGTCCCCTTCTTTGTTGAGTATAGCCGTGCCAAGTCGGCCGTGTCGGCACTGATAACCATTGATGGCATTACCAACGAGCGCGAGGCAACACTGCTTGTGAATAAAGATATCTATGTGAGAAAAGATGAATATGAGTCAATCTCTAGCGATGAAGACTGCGATGAGATGCCCATTGATTACTTCATCGGTTTTACACTGTATTCCCAGGAAGGCGCGAGAGTGGGTGAGATTATTGATGTGGACGATGCGACCGAGAACGTGCTGTTCATTGTTGAGACACCCGAAGGCGATGAGGTGGATATACCTGCTGCCGACGAACTGGTGACTGACATTGACATGGATGGTGAAAGCATCACGATGTCGTTGCCCGAGGGTTTGTTAGATATTTAACTTGAAAAATTAATAAGGATATGAAAGAATTTGATGATAACGACGCGATTAAGTTTATTCGCAACCAGGTTCCCGAAAGTGCAGCATGCAGTGAGGATGATTTGCTGTTGCTCGTAGATACTATGTTTGACTATTTCGACTCGCTCAGCGATGACGCCCCCGACGAGGCGTTTGACACTGAGGCGGTGGTAGCCTATGTGAAAAAGCAGTTGCAACGTGACTCTGACAACAAGATTCCGCAAGAAATGGTTGAAAGCATCGTTGTGGCTGAACTCGACTATGAAGATTCGCTAGACGATTGATAATGACATGAGATATTTAAAATATATATTAGCAGTCCTGGTCGTTGCCCTCTCGGTGCCGACCATTCATGCTAAAAAGAAGGTGGTGGATATCTATGAACTCACATTTGATGAGAACCTAGAGACTCCAATCCCGGCTAACGACAATATCGCCGAACGCATTGCCCAGTTCCAGGGAGTCGTGGCCGAGAAACTATATGAGAAGAACCCTAACACCTGGACTATGCGTGACGGAGAGGTAATCATGATGACCTTTCCCGCAAGCCAGTTGTTTGCGCCCAATGACACCGTGTTGACCGAGGTGGGCAAGGTGGCATTGAAACCATTGCTGCCCTTCCTCAAAACTCCCGGGCTTTACAAGATGCTGTTGCTCATGCACAGCGATGACACTGGCAGCGACGAATACACAATGGAACTGACACGTTGCCGCGTGAATGCTGTGTATGACTGGATTGATGCCAACGGGTCGGTTGACTTTGTTGTCCCTTATGCACTAGGAGCCACAACACCAAGTGTTGATGACAAAGGCATGGAAATTCCAAATGACTCAATGGAAAACCGCAAGAAAAATCGTCGCTTGGAGATTTATCTTGTGCCTGAAGAGAGCATGATGGAGCTTGCCAAGAAAGGCAAGATTGACTTGAAAATATTGAACATAAAAAAATAACGATATAAAAGAAAATGGCAAAAGAGTTGAAAAACTTGACCAAGAGAGCTGAAAACTACTCTCAATGGTACAACGAACTAGTAGTGAAAGCCGACCTTGCAGAGCAGTCGGCAGTGCGTGGCTGTATGGTAATCAAGCCTTATGGTTATGCAATATGGGAGAAAATGCAGCGCGAACTTGACAATATGTTCAAGGAGAGCGGAGTGCAGAATGCTTATTTCCCCTTGCTCATTCCCAAGTCATTCTTGAGCAAAGAAGCCGACCATGTTGAGGGTTTTGCCAAGGAGTGTGCTGTTGTTACCCACTATCGTCTCATGAACGATCCCGCAGGCAATGGTGTCGTGGTTGACCCCGCTGCTCGTCTTGAGGAAGAACTTATCATTCGCCCCACATCAGAGACTATCATCTGGAACACTTATCGCAACTGGATTAACTCTTACCGCGATCTTCCTTTGCTCGTGAACCAGTGGGCTAACGTGTTCCGTTGGGAAATGCGCACACGCTTGTTCCTGCGCACCGCTGAATTCTTGTGGCAAGAAGGTCACACTGCTCATGCAACTAAGGACGAGGCTCAAGACAAGGCAATCGAGATGCTCAATGTGTATGGCGACTTTGCCGAGCGTTTCATGGCTCTTCCCGTTGTTAAGGGTGTGAAAACAGCCAACGAGCGTTTTGCAGGTGCGTTAGAGACCTACACCATCGAGGCAATGATGCAAGACGGCAAGGCTCTGCAGAGCGGTACATCTCACTTCCTCGGCCAGAACTTTGCAAAGGCATTTGACGTTAAGTTTATCAACAACGAGAACCAGCTTGAATATGTTTGGGCTACTTCATGGGGCGTATCTACTCGCTTGATGGGTGCTCTCATCATGACTCACAGCGATGACAATGGTCTCGTGCTTCCTCCCAAGTTGGCTCCCATTCAGGTGGTTATTGTACCTGTTTACAAGAATGCCGAGCAGCTTGCACAGGTTGATGAGGTTGTTAACCCCATCGTGGCTAAACTCAAAGGCATGGGCGTATCGGTTAAGTATGACAATGCCGATAACAAGCGTCCTGGCTTCAAATTTGCCGACTACGAACTTAAGGGTGTACCTGTTCGCCTCGTGCTGGGTGCCCGCGACATCGAGGCTGGTACAGTCGAGGTGATGCGTCGTGACACGCTCGAGAAACAGACTGTGGCTCTTGAGGGTATCGAGGAATATGTTAAGAACTTGCTTGACGAGATACAGAACAACATCTTCACCAAGGCCCTCAACCACCGTGAGTCGATGACCTATAAGGTTGACACATGGGAAGAATTCAAGGCACAGATAGAGAAGGGTGGTTTCATTCTTGCTCACTGGGACGGCACTACCGAGACCGAGGAGAAAATCAAGGAGGAGACAAAGGCGACAATCCGCTGCATCCCCATGGACGCTGAAGATGAACCCGGCAAGTGCATCTACACTGGCAAACCCAGTGCTCGTCGCGTGATCTTCGCTCGCAATTATTGATGCCCAAATCGTTAAAAATCGTAATATAAAACGGTGCTCTGAGGGGAGGTTTTCTCCCCGCAGAGCACTTTGCAATAATGTAAGAATTGGTTAGATGATTTCTATACAAGGATTGAACGTTGAGTTCGGCAGCCAGGTGTTGTTGAAGGATATTAACTATGTCATCAACAAGCGTGACCGCATTGCTCTTGTGGGCAAGAACGGTGCTGGCAAATCAACTATGCTGAAGATAATAGCCGGTTTGCAAAGCCCCACCAGCGGAGTAGTGGCAAGGCCTGTCGATATAACCATAGGATATTTGCCCCAGCAGATGGTGCTCACCGATTCTTTGACTGTGCTTGAAGAAGTGAACAAGGCGTTCAGTCACGTGCACGAACTCGATGAGACAATAAATCGACTTAACGCTGAACTTCTCGAACGCACCGACTATGAGAGCGAGTCTTATCAAGAACTCATCGACCTGCTGTCGCTCAAGACCGAGGCTCGCACAATGATGCAGAGCGAAAATATCGATGCTCAAATCGAGAAAACACTCATCGGCTTAGGCTTTGCACGCACCGACTTCAATAGGCCCACTAATGAATTTAGCGGCGGCTGGCGCATGCGCATTGGACTGGCTAAAATACTGCTGCTCAATCCCGATGTGCTCTTGCTCGATGAGCCGACTAACCACCTTGACATTGAATCAATACAGTGGTTGGAGTCATTCCTGACCACCCGCAATGGCTCGCTGGTGCTGGTGTCTCACGACCGTGCTTTCATCGATAATGTAACAACCCGCACCATAGAAATCTCCCTGGGACGAATCTATGACTACCAGGTCAACTATTCGCACTTCGTAGAACTGCGCAAGGAACGCCTTGAGCAACAACGCCGTGCCTACGAAAACCAGCAGAAACTCATTCACGACACCGAGGACTTTATCGAGAAGTTTCGCTATAAGGCAACTAAAGCCGTGCAGGTGCAAAGCCGCATCAAGCAGCTTGAGAAGATAGAGCGTATCGAGGTTGACGAGGTTGATAACTCGAGACTGCGACTTAAATTCCCACCAGCACCACGCTCGGGTGACTATCCTGTGATTGCCGACGAAGTGCGCAAGGATTATGGCACGTTGAATGTGTTCCACAATGTCACTTTTACAATCAAACGTGGCGAGAAAGTTGCATTTGTGGGCAAGAATGGTGCTGGAAAGACTACGCTCGTGAAGTGTATCATGAACGAGATTGAGCACTCGGGCGAGTTGAAGATAGGACACAACGTCAAGATAGGTTATTTCGCTCAAAATCAGGCGCAGTTGCTTGATGGTGAGATAACGGTCTTTGACACTATCGACCGCGTGGCTGTGGGCGACATACGCACTCGCATCAACGACCTGCTAGGTGCGTTTATGTTTGGCGGCAAGGCAAGTGAGAAAAAGGTGAAGGTGTTGTCGGGTGGAGAGAAAAGCCGTCTCGCAATGATAAAACTATTGCTTGAACCTGTCAATTTCCTTATACTTGACGAACCCACTAATCACCTCGACATGCGCACTAAAGACATCCTCAAAGATGCTATCCGTGACTTTGACGGAACTGTAGTCGTTGTTTCGCACGACCGTTATTTCCTTGACGGACTTGTTGATAAGGTCTATGAATTCGGTGGGGGGGTGGTTAAGGAACACCTGGGCGGCATCTACGATTTCTTGGAGAAGAAGAAACTTGACTCACTGCAACAGCTTGAAGCCAAGGATGTTGTAAAAAAAGAAAATGCCGATAACACTCCATCAACTGGCAAACTCAGTTACATGGAACAGAAAGAGCGTGATCGCAAAGCAAAGCAAGCAGTGAAACGCGTCAAGCAGTTAGAAGAATTGATCAACGATCTTGAACAGAAAATCAAGGAAATCGAGGACGAGCTTGCAACAGGTTCATCAAGTGCCCCCGATATTTACACTCGCCACGCTCAACTCAACACCCAGCTTGAAGAAACAATGCTAGAATGGGAAGAAGCAAGCGAACAACTCTCTTGATTGGAAGTGGATGGGGTTAATTTCTAGAGCGAGCACTGCAAGTGCGTGTTGTGCGCTAGCAGCGCACTATAATTATGAATAAATAATATTATATAAATATAACAAGATTTTATGATTAAAAAAATTATGACTTCTGTTGCCATGGCTTGTGTTATGTCTATGACAATGAATGCAGGAACTCCTAAGGGTGTGGATGCTGCCAATCTTGATACATCGGTGGCTCCTGGTGAGAATTTCTACAAGTATGCATGCGGAGGATGGATGAAGAACAATCCTCTCGACCCCCAGTATGCTCGTTTCGGTACTTTTGACCAGCTTGCCGAGAACAGCCGCGAGCAAGTTAAGGACCTTATCATGAACCTGGGCACTGGCCATCAGAAGGGTTCTATCAAGCAGCAGGTGGGCGACCTCTATGCAATGGGTATGGACAGCACACGCCTTAACAACGAAGGTTATGCTGCCTTGGTTGCCGACCTTGATAAAATTAAAGCTGCTAAACGTGCCGATTTCACTTCGGTTATTGCTTGGATGCACAATGGTGTGGCTGGCCCCTTCTTTGATTCACAAGTGATGGCCGACCTCAAACACTCTACTGTGAATATGCTTTACCTCACGCAAGGTGGTATAGGTATGGGCGACCGTGACTATTATCTTGAGAATGACGAATCTACCGTAAAGATTCGTAAGGCTTACACCGAGTATATTGCCAAGGTATTCACGCTAGTGGGCGTCAAGAAAGGCGATGCAAAGAAGAAAGCTAAAAATGTAATGGACATCGAAAATGCGCTTGCAGCCGTTGCTATGTCTCGTGAAGAGACTCGTGACTACAGCAAACTGTATAATGTGATGACCGTTGACGAACTTAAAGCAAAGTACACCAACATTGACTGGAACGTTTACTTTGCAGGCGTGGGCGTGAAGAACGTAAAAGAAGTGTGCGTGTTCCAACCCAACTCTATTACAAAGGTTAACGAGTTGCTTGGTTCACTCAAAGAGGACGCTATCAAGGATTACTTGCAGTTCAAATATATCGATGCTGCTGCCAACTATTTGAGTGACGATTTCGTTCAGGCAAACTTCGATATGTATAGCAAAGCGATGTCGGGCAAGAAGGTGATGCAGCCTCGCTGGAAGCGTGCGCTCAACGTGCCCAACACATTGCTTGGCGAAGCAGTGGGCCAACTTTATGTTGCTAAATATTTCCCTGCCGACAGCAAGAAGAAGATGCAGAAACTCGTTGACAACCTCAAGGTAGCCCTGGGCGAGCACATCGCCGGCCTCACATGGATGAGCCCCAAGACCAAGGTTAACGCACTCGTGAAGCTCAACAGTTTCACCGTGAAGATTGGTTATCCCGACAAGTGGCGCGATTATAGCGACATTGATATTGACCCCGCTAAACCTTACTGGACCAACGTGATGTGCGCTCGCATGAGCGAGGCTCGCTTTGAATACAGCCAGCTTGACAAACCTGTGGATAAGGACCGCTGGTGGATGACTCCCCAGACTGTTAATGCTTACTATGAGCCCTCAAGCAATGAAATCTGCTTCCCCGCTGCAATCCTTCAAGCTCCTTATTTCGACCCCAATGCCGATGATGCTTGCAACTATGGTGCTATAGGTGTGGTTATCGGTCATGAGATGACTCACGGATTTGATGATCAGGGCCGTAACTTTGACCACAATGGTGATATGGTTGACTGGTGGACTGAGGAGGATGCTAAGCAGTTCCAAGTACTTGCCGATAAACTTGGCGCACAATACAGTGCTGAAATTGTTGCCGACGATGTGCACGCCAATGGTCAGTTCACAATGGGTGAGAATATCGCCGATCATGGTGGCCTGCGTGTTGCTTACAGTGCATTCAAGAAGACCGAGCAGGGCAAGAGCGAAACGAAGATTGATGGTTTTACTGGTGACCAGCGCTTCTTCTTGAGCTATGCTAACGTGTGGGCTGCTAACATCACAAAGGAAGAAATCCTGCGTCGCACCAAGGTTGACCCCCATTCGCTTGGCGTCAATCGTGTGAACGTGGCAATCCGCAACCTTGACCCCTTCTTCAAAGCATTTGATATCAAGGAAGGCGACAAGATGTATCGCACCCCCGAAGACCGCGTTGCTATTTGGTAAAAAATAGTTTAAGGTGGGTTCTATTAATTCTGGGGTATAGTTATTAATTTTTTCGCTCGCTTTTGAGCCTGTTTTGGCATCTCCGACGGTCTCGACCATCGGTTACGATGCAGTGTAACGACTCCGTCGTTGTCAAAAATCTACTCAAAACATATCTCAAAATCGCCTCGACATAATTAATAGAACCCACCTTAATGTAATTCATAAAAAAGTGGTCGCTTGCTGTTTAGGCAGGCGACCACTTTGTTAATGGGTTGTATTACTGTTTACAGAAGATCTACAGAGCGACGGAGGAAGGTTGAAAGTGCTTCGCCCTTGAGGAGACCATTGCTCAAGAGGGCAATGTCGATGAGCTGGTGCACTTTGTCCTGCCCGGCAGCATAGGCTGCGATTGCTGCTTTCTTCTTATCGCGCAGCTCGTTAGCCCTTGCTTCGTTGTCCTTGAGGTCTTGCTTCTTCTCCTCGGGCACGCCCTTGCCGTCTTTGTCGAGGCTGCGCAATGCGTTGATCACGTTCTCTGTTGCCTCGAGCTCTTCACTGATGGGTTTGAGTTCGGCTTCGAGCGCTTTCTCGGCATTCTCAATTGTGTCCTTGATGAGACGGTGGTTGCTGTTGAGCGTGAGGGTATAGCTGTCGGGGAACTCGCCATAGAAACTCATGCCGGGCTGGAACTGTGCCATTTCTTTCATGCGGCGCATGTACTCGCTCTGTGTGATGACTATGGGTTGGTCGTCGACACCGAGTGCTGCGTAGTTAACGCTGAAGTTTGCCTTGTCGATAGCTGGTACTTGCGACTGGAATAAAGTGTTGCCCAGGTCTTGCTGTGCTTGTGTGAGCTCTACTGCTGTGAAGTTTTCTTTCACGATGAGACGCTCCACGACGTCGCTATCGACACGCACGCAGCGTGTCTTTTCGTTCTTTTGCTCGAGCATTCCCACAAATGGCACGTCGAGTTGTCCGTTCATGAGCAGGACACTGTAGCCCTTGTCGGTTGCTGCCTTGATGTAGGTGTACTGCGCGTCCTTGTCGGTTGCATAGAGGTAGATGAGATTTCCGTCCTTGTCGGTCTGCTCGCCTTCAACGAGTTTCTTGTAGTCTTCATGCTTGAAAAACTTGCCATCGGTGTCCTCCAGAAGGGCAAATTTCATGGCGCTGTCGCAGAATTTCTCATCGCTGAGCATGCCATACTCGATAAACACCTTGATGTCGTTCCATTTCTCCTCGAATGCCTTGGGATCGTTCTTGGCGATTTCTTCGAGGCGTGAAGCGACTTTCTTGGTGATGTAAGACGAAATCTTCTTGACGTTGCGGTCGGCCTGAAGATAAGAACGTGAGACGTTCAATGGAATGTCGGGTGAGTCGATAACGCCTTGCAGGAGCATGAGGAACTCGGGAACTACACCTTCGACGCTATCGGTGACGAAGACCTGGTTGCAATAGAGCTGGATGCGATCTTTGCGTATGTCGAGGTTGTTCTTGATTTTGGGGAAGTAGAGAATGCCTGTGAGTGTGAATGGGAAGTCAACGTTGAGGTGAATCCAGAACAATGGGTCTTCTTGACCGGGCTGGATAGCGTGGTAGAAATTGAGGTAGTCCTCATCTTTGAGCTCGGTGGGCTTGCGTGTCCACAGCGGCTCTACGTCGTTGATAACTTTGTCTTTATCGGTGTCCACATACTTTCCGTCTTTCCATTCTTGCTCTTTGCCGAACACCACGGGCACGGGCATGAAGCGGCAGTACTTGGTGAGCAAAGCGTTGATGCGTGATTGCTCCAGGAACTCCTTTTCCTCGTCGTCGATGTGGAGTATAATCTGGGTGCCGCGGTCGGTTTTCTCGCATTCGCTCATCTCATACTCGGGCGAACCATCGCAAGTCCAGCATACGGCTTTAGCGCCTTCTTTATAAGAAAGGGTGCGTATCTCAACTTTCTTCGACACCATGAAGGCAGAGTAGAAACCGAGTCCAAAGTGACCGATGATTGCATTAGCGCTGTCTTTGTACTTGTTGAGGAACTCCTCGGCGCCCGAGAATGCGATTTGGTTGATGTATTTGTCAACGTCGTCGGCAGTCATACCGATGCCATTATCGGTAACGGTGAGTGTGCCGGCTTCTTTGTCGATGCTCACGCTCACGGTGAGACCCTCGGTAGAGCCGTTGAATTCACCAGCCGAGGCCAGTGTTTTGAGTTTCTGGGTTGCGTCTATAGCGTTAGACACGAGCTCACGCAAGAAAATTTCGTGATCGCTATAAAGGAATTTTTTGATAACGGGGAAAATGTTGGTTGTTGTTACCCCAATTGAACCTTTTGCCATAGTGTTAAAATGTTTATAGTGTTTGATTTTTATTCGTTGGTTTGTAACGCTGGTTCTTTCTCTACATGAGTTACAACCTCGTCGTCGTTCAAGTCGATGACAATAGTGTCGCCCGCAGCAGCCTCTTCGCGGAGCAACAGCTCGCTGAGGGGATCTTCGATGTAGCTCTGAATAGCACGTTTGAGCGGTCTTGCGCCGTACTGCGGGTCAAATCCCAGATCGGCAACCTTGTCCTTTGCCGCAGGAGTGATTTTGAGTATGAGCCCGTTTTGTGCAACGCGATCGTAGAACGACTTGAGTTCGATGTCGATGATGCGCAGGATGTTGTCGTGGTCGAGCGAACTGAACGTGATTATGTCATCGACACGGTTGAGGAACTCGGGAGAGAATGAACGGTTAAGTGCCTTGCGGATGACGGCGTCGCTGCGTTCGCGAGTGATGACCGATGTGTTGAAACCCACGCCGGCGCCAAATTCCTTGAGTTCGCGTGTACCTATGTTGGATGTCATGATGACAATAGTGTTCTTGAAGTTGACCTTGCGACCCAGGCTATCGGTGAGCATGCCCTCGTCGAGCACTTGCAATAGCATATTGAACACATCGGGGTGAGCTTTTTCCACTTCGTCGAGAAGGACGACAGAATAGGGGTGACGGCGCACTTTCTCGGTGAGTTGTCCGCCCTCTTCATAGCCCACATATCCCGGAGGCGCACCCACGAGTCGCGACACATTGAACTTCTCCATGTATTCGCTCATGTCGATGCGTATGAGAGCATCGGGAGAGTTGAAAAGAAATTCAGCGAGACGCTTGGCAAGCAGCGTTTTACCTACGCCAGTGGGACCAAGGAACATGAACGAGCCGATGGGGCGATTGGGATCGCGCAGTCCGGCACGATTGCGGCGGATGGCGCGCACAATCTTGTCAATAGCTTCGTCCTGGCCTATGATGAGTTTTTTGAGTTCGTCACCCATGCCAAGCAGTCTGATGCCTTCGGCTTGGGCGATGCGTTGCACGGGAACGCCTGTGATGAGCGCAACAACCTCGGCAACATCGGCCTCATCGACTACCTCACGCCGTGAGTCGAGTTCTTCTTCCCACTTTTGCTTGGCATATTCCAATTCAAGTTTCAAGCGTTCCTGCTGGTCGCGGTAGTTGGCCGCGCTTTCGAAATTTTGTTCCTGCACAGCACGGAACTTATTGTCTTGGGCAATGACAATGCGTTCTTCAAGGTCACTGATCTCCTTGGGTACAACAACTTTGGAAATGTGTACGCGTGAACCAGCCTCGTCAAGGGCATCAATAGCCTTGTCGGGGAAGAAACGGTCACTGATGTAGCGGTCGGTGAGTTTGACGCAAGCTTCTAAAGCCTTTTCTGTATATGAGACGCCATGATGTTTCTCATATACGTCCTTGATGTTGTGGAGAATTTCTAATGTCTCTTCGGCCGATGTTGGGTCAACGATTACCTTCTGGAAACGACGCTCGAGTGCACCGTCTTTCTCAATGTTCTTGCGATACTCGTCGAGAGTCGTTGCACCGATGCATTGGAACTCGCCGCGTGCAAGCGCTGGTTTGAGCAGATTGGCCGCATCCATAGACCCGCTGGCATTGCCAGCACCCACGATATTGTGAATTTCGTCGATAAACAGAATTATATTAGGGTGCTTGGCGACCTCGTCAACGATGGCTTTAACACGTTCCTCAAACTGCCCGCGATACTTAGTTCCGGCAACGACCGATGCCATGTCGAGCGACACGATGCGCTTGTCCATGAGCACGCGAGCGACCTTGCGGTCGATGATGCGCTTGGCCAGGCCTTCGATAATAGCACTCTTGCCCACACCGGGTTCGCCGATGAGGACAGGGTTGTTTTTCTTGCGTCGGCTGAGTATCTGCGCCAGTCGTTCAATCTCTTTTTCACGTCCAACGACAGGGTCGAGCTCATCGTTGGCAGCGGCACGGGTTATGTCTTTGCCATATTTGTCAATGACAGGTGTGTCATTATTGTCACCCTTTGTGACATTTCGTCGCTGTGTGTGCGTTTCATTGCCAGAGGGGACAGGCTGAGACTGGTCACGGTCGTCGTCGGCCAAGTCGTCATCCTCTTCCTCTTCCTCGGGATAGTCTAATCCTGCAACCGGCAGCGGAGTGTTGAACCGCTTGCCATATTGGATTGCATTGGTATATTTAATTTTTTTCATTGTCTCTTTAAACTTATATTACGTTGCCGTGTCAAAAAGGAAAATTGAGGCATTTAAGGGCCAAAACATCCTTGTTGCAAATATTTATAGTAGAAATGCAATAATTGTGCCATGATAATTGCAAAATAGTTGTGGCAAAAGCGATGAGATGTGAGGAAAAATGCTTAAATTTGTAAGTTATTTATAATATAGTGGCATTCGTGCTAGCCTTGGGCCATAGAGAGCCTGCGGTGCGGTGTCGCAGAATTGATAAATTTTTAAGTGAATTATGAACAGTGATCGTATTTTAGAGATCAATATCGAACAGGAGATGAGGCAATCCTACATCGACTACTCTATGTCGGTGATTGTGGCCCGTGCCTTGCCTGATGTGCGCGACGGTTTCAAGCCCGTGCACCGCAGGGTCCTCTTCGGTATGGCGAAGTTGAAAAACTTCTCAAATGCACCTTACAAGAAGTCGGCCCGTATCGTGGGTGATGTGCTCGGTAAGTACCATCCCCATGGCGACTCGTCGGTTTACTATGCAATGGTGCGTATGGCCCAGGAGTGGGTAATGCGTTATCCTCTGGTAGATGGCCAGGGTAACTATGGTTCAATCGATGGTGACAGTCCTGCTGCGATGCGTTACACAGAGACCCGCCTTGACAAGATGGGCGAGCTTATGATGGATAACCTCGACGAGGATACTGTTGATTTCGAGCCTAACTTTGACAACACACTCTCGGAGCCTACAGTTTTGCCAACACGTTTCCCTAACTTGCTCGTGAACGGAGCATCGGGTATCGCTGTGGGTATGGCCACCAATATGCCTCCTCACAATTTGAGCGAGTGTATCGACGGTTGCGTGGCACTGCTTGAGAACCCCGAGATGGAAGTCGAGGACATCATGCAGTATGTCAAAGCTCCTGATTTCCCCACCGGTGGCATCATTTATGGCTACCAGGGCGTGAGAGACGCATTTGAAACCGGCCGTGGACGCATAGTTGTGCGTGGCAAGACTGAAATTGAGAGCGAGCATGGACATGACAAGATTATCATCACAGAGATTCCTTATAATGTGAATCGTCGTGAACTCATCATGTCAATAGCACGCTTGGTTGAAGAAAAGAAGATTGAAGGCATCAGCGATGTCAACGATGAAAGCGACCGTCACGGTATGCGCATCGTGGTTGACGTGAAGAGAGACCAGAACGCTAATGTCATCATCAATAAATTGTATAAGATGACCGAGTTGCAGTCATCGTTCAGCGTGAACAATGTGTGTCTGGTTAACGGACGCCCGCAGACGGTGAACTTGAAGCAACTCCTGCAATATTTCCTTGACCATCGCCACGATGTGGTGATACGTCGCACAAAGTTCCAGCTCAAGAAGGCTCAAGACCGTGCTCACATCCTTGAAGGACTCATTGTGGCAAGCGACAATATTGACGAGGTAATTGCAATCATCAAAAGCAGCAAGACCACCGAGGAAGCGATGAGCCGCTTGGGCGAACGCTTCAGTCTGGACGAAGTGCAGACGCGTGCAATCGTGGAAATGCGTTTGCGCCAGCTCACTAACCTGGAGCAGAACAAGCTGCGCAACGAGTTGGAGGAAGTGATGAAGCAGATTGCGTTCCTGGAGTCAATTCTCAACGATCCCGCCGTGTGCCGCAAGGTGATAGAGGACGAGCTGATCGAGGTGAAGGAGAAATTCGGCGACGAGCGCAAGACCGTTATCGAATACTCTGCCGATGAGATGAACGCCGAGGACTTCTATAGCGATGATCCCATGATTATCACTATCTCTCACTTCGGTTACATAAAGCGCACTCCGCTGAGCGAGTACCGTGCGCAGAACCGTGGTGGTGTGGGAGCCAAAGGCAGCGACACCCGCGACGAGGACTTCATCGAGTTTGTATATGAGGCAACTAACCACAACTACATGCTGTTCTTCACCGAGCAGGGCCGTTGCTACTGGTTGCGAGTATTTGAAATTCCCGAGGGCACAAAGAACAGCAAGGGACGTGCTATCCAGAACTTGCTTAACCTGGGTCCGGAGAATCGCATCTTGGCATTCGTGCGTGCTACCAAGCTGCTCGATCCCGAATACAATGAGTCGCATTACATCATGTTTGCCACAAAGAATGGCATCGTGAAACGTACCAGCCTTAAAGACTTCTCACGTCCACGTGCTACCGGTGTGCGTGCAATCAACATCCTTGAAGATGATTGCCTCGTGGGCGCAGTGATGACTGAAGGCGACAGCGAGATAATCCTTGCTAACCGCAATGGACGCGCAATACGCTTCAATGAGAGCAAGGTTCGTGTGATGGGCCGCACCGCTACCGGTGTGAGAGGTATGACTCTCGACGGCGAAGGTGACGCAATCGTGGGCATGATCTGCATGCGTGCCAACACCCAGGATGATGTTCTTGTAGTATCGGAACAAGGTATGGGTAAGCGCAGCAAGCTTGAGGATTATCGCGTGACCAACCGTGGCGCGAAGGGTGTGAAGACAATGAATATCACAGAGCGCACAGGTAAACTTATCTCAATACGCAATGTGAACGATGAGAACGACCTTGTGATCATCAACAAGAGCGGTATCATCATTCGCCTGCGTGTTAAAGACCTGCGTGTGATGGGTCGTGCAACCCAGGGTGTTCGCTTGATTAACCTTGAGCGCAAGAACGATGAGATTGCATCAGTATGCAAGGTTGATACAGAGCCCGAGGCAACCGATGAGCAAAGCGTGGAGCATGCATTTGACGAGGTGGTTGAGGACGTGAACAATAACACAACCGACAACGCTGCCGGAAACGATGGCGTTGAAGAGAATGAGAATAATGTTGAACAATAACCAATTTAAACTTATAGACAGATGAAAAAATCAATTCTTTTCTTAGCATGTGCTTCACTGCTTGCTGGCAGTGCCGCAGCACAGGATGCAGCATCTTTGTTTGCACAGGGTAAGGCTGCAATCGAGAAATATGACAAGATGAGTGCAGATTTCCAGCTTCAGCTGGTGAAGGACAAGAATGCAGAGGATGTTACAGCCAAGGAACGTGCCGAAATCTTTATGCAGGGTGTTGACCTGTTGAAGCAGGTGCTTGCATGTGACACAATCATTGAGGTTGACAAGAAGACAGGCGAACCCAAAATCGACAAGAAGACAGGTAAGCCCAAATTCAAGACTAAATTCTCGGCTGAAGTTGTTTCAATCCTCAACGGACACGTAGGAGACTATGGCCCCATTGGTGATGCTTACTACAAAGCTCAGGATTTCCAGAAGGCTTTTGATGCTTATGATCTCTATGCTAAAGGACTTCAAAGCGACGCCTTCAAGGATCGTGTTAAATCTTCTGATGTAGGTCAGGTATTGTTCATGCAGGCTTATATGGCATTTAACCTGAAGCAGTATGAAACAGCTTATGATTTGTCAAACAAGGCTGAGGCTATGGGCTTCGAGAGCACTGACATTTCGGTTGTGAGAAACAACAGTGTTGCTCTGTTTGTTGAGCAGTGCGTAAACGAGAAGGCCATTGACAAGGCAAATGCTTTTGTTGACAAGTGTGCTGCTGAAAAGAACACAGGTTTCCTGCAGTATCTCAAGGGCTTTATCGTAGAGCAGGACAAGGGTTTTGAAGCTGCCGAGTCGTTCTACCACAAGGCTATCGAACTTGACCCCAGCAATGCAATGGCACAGTTGCGCTGCGGCGACTGCCTCTACAAGAAGGCACAGAAGATTATCGACGAGAATCTTGACGCTAGCAACAAGCAGCTTGCTCCGAAGTTGATTCCCCTCTTCGAAGAAGCAATTCCTTACTTCGAGAAGGCTAAAGAGCTTGACGACCAGTGCAATGCACAGGCTTATCTTGATGATATCCAGTACAAGCTTGAGCTTCTCAAATCGGCAAAGTAAATTAATTTAGATTTATATTGACGCTGCACACGCAAGTCGTGTGCAGCGTTTTCCATAGGGGAAAAATTACTTAATATTCTTATAACAGTACATATACACTTGTGAAACGCATATCATTAATTACATTATTTCTTTCAGTCGCAGTTACATTCAGCGCAATGGGGCAACATCGTGTGCTGGGTGAGGTAAAGAAAAAACTCAACTCGTTGTCGCTCACTGCCGACACTTATAAAGGTGCATTAACAACTCTCAAACCAGCCCTTTCTCACGACGAAACGAAGGAAGTGGCTGAGACCTGGTATCTGCAAGGTAAGTTGCAGTATGGTTACTATGACCGTTGCATGGATGCGAAAAGCGTGGGAAAGAAAGTTGATGTGAAAGCGATGGGACATGCTCTCATCGACGGATATGCTGGATTCTGCAAGGCATTGTCGCTGGATACTATTGTTGAAGTTGATAAAAAAGGTAATGCCAAAATTGACAAGAAAACAGGTGCTCCTAAATTCAAGACAAAGTATTCGGGCGAAATCACTAGCAAGATAGCGTCACATCACTCCGACTATAATACCGCGGGCGGAGATCTGTATAACAATAAAGACTGGAACGGAGCATTTGATGCATGGGAGATATTTTGCACAATCAACGACAATATTACTCATGCCCTGGCCGATACCGTGATAGGGCAGGTGAGGTTTTATCAGGCGCTGGCCATGTGGCAGAAGGGTGAAAATAAAAGTGCAGTTGATTATTTTGCCAAAGCCCGTGCAAAGGGGTACTGCAAGAAAGAGTGTTACGACTATGCACTAGTGTGCTTGTCGGCAATATACGATGAGCGTGGAATAATCTCACTCGCGCGTGAGGCTTATTCACGGTTTGGGGCATCTGAACCGCAGTTTGTGCGTGTGCTGATTAATGACAATATTAACAACAAGGAATTTGACAAGGCTGGTAAGTTGCTTGACGAGGTAATTGCCGAGAATGACCATGATGCCGAGATATTTAACCTCAAGGGGTTGGTTGTTGAGCAGAAAGACGGAATGGAGAAGGCGTTGCCTTTCTATCAAAAATGTATAGAACTTGATCCTGAGAACTCACAAGGTCATTTCAACGTGGGGCGTTATTATTATAATGAAGCGACAATGGTGTCCGAGAAGTTTCCTCGTCTGTCGGGACGTAAGCTGGCAGAGAAAGCAAATCCGCTTTACCGCAATGCTTTGCCTCACTTTGAAAAGGCATATGAACAGGACAAATCTAACGAGGACGTGAAAAACGCGCTTCGCAATATTTATTATAAGCTAGGAGAAGGAAAGAAATTACAGCAGATTGAGAAGTAAGAGGTTTTGGGGTTCAAATCAGCTGTCTTGGAATCGTTAGTGTCCGGAAAAAAGAAAATATTTTTTATTGCTTCGCATAGAAAATGGCTTGCTCGGCAAGCAAAATATAAATACCTGATAGATAGAGAATTTTTATTTTGTGGACAGAGTCCACCATTTTAAGGGAGATTCGCTGGTCGCGGCACGGGCTAATGTTGTGACTTTTAGCGGACACTAATATCTTGGAATACTATATTATAGAATAAAAAAGGGCATTTCCGAAAGTGGAGATGCCCTTTTATGATGATTTTTTGAATTTAGATTCCGATGCGCACGATGCCGCGTTCGCTAGCGCGGACAAAGTTCACGATTTCGTCGCGTTCGGGGGAAGCGGGTATTTCTGCTTCTATTTTAGCCAAGGCATCCTTGGTGTTGAGGCGTGACAGGTACAGTGCGCGGTACACATCCTGTATAGTGTAAATTTGCTCCTTGGTGAAGCCCCGGCGCTTGAGACCCACAGCGTTTACACCTTCGTAAGACAACGGGTAGCGACCTGCCATGACGTAGGGCGGGAGGTCTTTGTTGACCAGCGAACCGCCTTGCAGCATGACGTGCTTGCCGATGTGAGTGAACTGATGAACAAGTGCCCCGCCGCCCACTACTGCCCAGTCGTCGATAACAACTTCACCTGCGAGTTGCACAGTGTTAGACATGATGACGTGGTCGCCCAGGCAGCAATCGTGTGCCACATGGCAGTATGCCATGATGAGGCAGTTGTTTCCAATGACGGTTTTGCCCTTTGACGCAGTGCCGCGGTGAATGGTAACGAATTCGCGGATAGAGGTGTTGTTGCCGATGATGGCCACTGTGTCCTCACCCTTGAATTTGAGGTCCTGGGGGATGTCGCTTACCACTGCGCCTGAATGGATGTGGCAGTTCTTGCCGATGCGGGCACCTGAATGAATAGTGACGTTGCTGTCGATGATTGTTCCGTCGCCTATCTCTACATTAGCGTCGATGGTAACGAAAGGACCTATCTTGACGTCTTTGCCGATGACTGCATCAGGATGAATGCTTGCAAGTGGTTGTAACTCTTTGTAATCCATTATTCTATATGAACGTATTTGTTATTTATTCTTAATGATTTGTGCCATGAACTCGGCCTCGCTCACGATTTTCTCTCCCACGAAAGCATAGCCCTTCATCACTGCGCAACCGCGCCTGATGGGTGTCATGAGTGACAGATGGAAAATGAGTGTGTCGCCAGGAACGACTTTCTGACGGAATTTCACGTTGTCAATTTTCATGAAGTAAGTTGAGTAGCGTTCGGGTTCGTCAACCTGGCTTAGAACGAGCAGACCACCCACTTGTGCCATAGCCTCGACTTGCAGCACACCAGGCATGACAGGCTCGGTGGGGAAATGGCCAGTGAAGAAAGGCTCGTTTCCTGAAACATTTTTCACGCCCACGATATAGTTCTCACCTTTTTCAATCACCTTATCAACCATTAGGAAGGGGAAACGGTGGGGGAGCATAGTGCGTATCTTGTTCACGTCGAAGACTGGAGCCACGTTGGGGTCATAGACGGGAGCCTGTATGTTCTGTGCGCGGAGTTCCTTGCGTATCTGCTTGGTGAGTTTAGAGTTGATAGTGTGGCCTGGGCGAGTTGCGATGATGCGTCCTTTCACGGGACGGCCTATGAGTGCGAGGTCGCCGATGAGGTCAAGCAACTTGTGGCGTGCGGGCTCGTTGTGGAAAGCAAGAGCCTTGTTGTTGAGATAACCCAATTCTTCTACATTCTTGTGGTCAACCTTCATGAGGTCGGCAAGTTTGTCAAGTTCTTCTTGCTTCATGGGGGTGTCGTGGATGACGATAGCGTTGTCGAGGTCTCCACCCTTGATGAGGTTGAGCTCAACGAGTGGCAGAACCTCACGAACGAAAACAAACGTGCGGCTAGCAGCGATCTCGTCCTTGAAGTTATCCATTGAGTCGAGCGATGCAAACTGGTTGTTGAGCACGGGTGAGTTGAATTCTATCATTGTGTCAACTGAAAATTCATCATCGGGGAGCATGATGAGTGACGAACCAGTCTCGGGGTCGGTGACTTTGATGCGTTGCTTGACGATATAGAATTCCTTATCGGCCTCTTGCTCAGTGAAGCCTACTTCTTCAATCTTGTTGACATACTCTATTGCGCTGCCATCGAGGATGGGTAGCTCGGGGGCATTTACCTCGATGAGGCAGTTGTCGATGCCTGCTGCATAAAGAGCAGATAGTGCGTGCTCGATAGTGCTCACGCGTGCATCTTTGTTGCCACGTGCAGCAATCACTGTGCCACGTGTGGTTTCAATTATGTTTTCGGCAACAGCCTCGATAGTGGGCTGTGCTTCCATGTCGATTCTCTTGAATACATAACCTGTATTTACCTCAGCGGGTTTGAAAGTAGCATCAATTTGAAGGCCAGTGTGAAGACCCTTGCCGCTCAGTGTAAATTCACTGCTTAATGTACGTTGTTTCATTGTGATTTTAATATATGTTTCGTTGATGTTTTTTATTCTTTTTCGTCACGCAGTTTAGCGATTTCCTTCTTGAGAGCCTTGATGTCGGCAGTCATCTCGCCTAATCGCTTGAAGTAAACCTGCTGACGTGCAAATTCGAGAGCGTTGATAGCAGGAGCACCGAGAAGACGCTGCTTGTCGCCCACGCTGTTAGGCACACCGCTCTGAGCGCCTATACCGTTGTAGTCGCCCACGGTGATGTGTCCGGCAAAACCTACCTGTCCGCCAATCATGTTATTGCGGCCAATCTTGGTTGAGCCTGCGATACCCACTTGCGCAGCCATCACGGTGTTCTCACCAATCTCAACATTGTGTGCCACCTGGATGAGGTTGTCGAGTTTCACGCCTTTCTTTATGACGGTAGCACCCATTGTAGCACGGTCGATAGTAGTGTTGGCGCCGATTTCCACGTCGTCTTCGATGATGACGATGCCCACTTGGGCGATCTTCTGGAAAGTGCCATCGGCTTGCGGTGCTTGTCCGAAACCGTCACTGCCTATTACTGTGCCAGAATGTATCATGCAGCGGTTGCCAATCTTGCAACCATGATATATCTTTACGCCAGGGTAGAGGACCACATCGTCGCCCAGCTCAACACCGTCGCCCACATAAACCTGCGGGTAAACCTTTACATTCTTTCCCAGTTTCACATTTTTCCCTACATAGGCAAAAGCACCCACGTAAGTGCCCTCGGGGAGTTCTACACCCTCGCTGACAAAAGCTGGTTGCTCAACGCCCACACGCTTGGGTTGCATGAGGCTATTCACGTAGTTGAGCAGTTGTGCCAGGGTTGCGTAAGGATCTTCTACTCGAATCAGTGTGGTCTTTACTTCTTGCTCGGGCTTAAAGTCATTGCGCACCAGGACTGCCGAAGCCTGGGTTTCATAGATGAAATGAGTGTATTTGGGGTTAGCGAGGAAAGTGAGACATCCTGCCTGTGCTTCCTCAATTTTTGCGTAATTATTGATGACGACGTTGCTGTCACCATCTACGGTTCCGCCCACCATTGCAGCAAGTTGCTGTGCTGTTATTTCCATTATCAAGTTTTATTTTCTTTTAATTTGCAAATTTCGTAAAAATTAACGAGATAGGCAACTTTTAAGGCTATAAAATCCAGTTGGGCGAGTGTTTTCGTTGCGATTTCGTTATGTCCTGGTTTTATTACTTACTTTAACTCAACTTTAGCATTTGATAATAAATATTGCTAATTTATTGTCCGGCAGGACAATACCTGAATAACCCCCACCGCCGAACGAAGTGGCGGTGGGGGTATAGTATCAACAAGCAGATGCGTCCAGTAGGACGCTAATC
>NZ_JAZLLZ010000197.1:0-15717 GCF_045598405.1 Sodaliphilus sp. | reverse complement strand
TGAGTGAGATCCGCGCGGGGAATCTGCAAAAAAATCTATTGTAGTATAGTTACAACAGATTGCTCTGATTTAACTGAATAAGAAATTATTCTAATTATTTTAATTTCTTTCAGTTATTATTAAATCAGTGTTATCAGTGAGATCTGCGCGGGGATATTACCCAAAATACCATTGCTGAATAGTAACCAGACAGCAATACTTAAAATAAAAATCTGTTTAATCTGTGGTTTGTTTTCACTGGAGGCGGGTTTTGCGTTGGTTGTAGGACTTGCGCAGGTTGCTGAATGGTTCGCCGTTGGTGTTTTTGAACACGAGTTGGAATGCTGTCCAGGGGCGGCGTGGGGTGGTGCGTGTGCCGGTGTTGATGTCAAGGCTGTCGCACAGGTGCGCCACTAGAGTGGCAAATGCCGTCTCGGTGCCGTTCCATTGCCAGTAATGGGTTGCCCGCGATGACTTGTGGGTGAGCATTCCGCTTGCCTCGTGGGTGGCGATAAATTGGCGCAGCAATCCTGCCTGCGGGCCTGCCAGTTGTTCCAGGGCGTGGTAGGCATCGAGTGTGAACGGTGCTGCGGTGTAGCGTTTTTTGCTAGTGTGTCGTGGTGTTCCGGCATGTGTCGAGATTTCCCCCGACAGGTGCTGGAGATATATGTCGTAAATTATCTTGACTGCGCCTACTGCGACGCTGTGCACGTCCTCGCCTGGGCCCAGGCGGAACCAGAAAGGCCAGTAAGCACCGTCGTTGACGTTGTCGGCAGGTTCGCAGCGCAGTGAGAAGTCCCCGCCCAGTTGGCTGTTTAGCTCCTTGAAAACGCGCAGCTTGAGCATGTCCCACTCTTGGTTATAGGCTGTGACTGCTGCTGCCAAGTCGCTGAGAATGATGCCACGCATCCCGAAGTATATGCCCCAGTGCGGCACGTCCTTGTCGGTCTCTATGAGGAACTCATATCCTCGCTCTCCGTCATCGCTCACGAGCATGGTGGAATGGTTGCCGCCGGTGCGGTATTTATACATGATGATGCTGGGCAAGGCGATGTCGTGAACGCGGCAGTCGAGCACGAAGTCGGGGTCACTGTCAAGCACATGAATGCGTTGCAGCAATGAGTTGTTGTTGCTGCAACGCATCTGTTCAGTGAGCTGTTTCTCGACTATGTCGCGTTTCATTCAGGTTCAGCCTTTATGCTTCAGTCGATGCTCTTGCCGTCGAAGCAGTAGGTGCACACTTTGCAGCGTGGCATGCCTATTGCCTCGATGAGGTCGTCGATGGTGTTGAATTTGAGCGAGGTGAGGCCAAATCGGTTTTTGATTTCCTCGACCATGTGCTGGTACTCGGGCGTGGTGTGGTCGATGTAGCGGTCAAGGTTCTTTGACGGGTCGCCTTCAAACTCGCCTATGATGCGGCGTGTGATGAGCTCCATGTCGCTCTTGCTGTTGGTGAAACCGATGTACTTGCAGCCGTAGATGAGCGGCGGGCAGGAGATGCGCATGTGCACTTCCTTGGCTCCGTAGTCATAGAGCACCTTGGTGTTGTCGCGGAGCTGTGTGCCTCGCACGATGGAGTCGTCGCAGAAGAGCACTCGTTTGCCCTCGAGCATTGCTTTGTTAGGTATGAGCTTCATCTTGGCCACGAGGTCACGCCGTGCCTGGTCGCTGGGGGTGAAACTGCGGGGCCATGTGGGGGTGTACTTTGAGATAGCGCGGTGGAAGGGCACGTTCTTGCCCTCGGCATATCCGATTGCCATGCCTGTGCCCGAGTCGGGGATGCCGCAGGCGCAATCCACCTCGTTGTTGTCTTTGAGACCCATCTTGTGGCCTATGTTGAATCGCACTTGCTCCACGTTGATGCCTTCGTAGCACGATGTGGGGAAACCGTAATATACCCACAGGAATGCGCATATCTGCATTTCCTTGCCTGGGGCTTGCAGCTGCGTGAAGGTGTCGGCGTTGAACAAGATGATCTCGCCGGGGCCCACGTAATGCTCGATTTCATAGTCAAGGTTGGGGAACGATGTTGACTCGCTCGATGCCGCGCGCGCGCCGTCTTTCTTGCCTATGACGATGGGAGTGCGTCCCAGACGGTCGCGGGCCACGATGATGCCTTGTGGCGTGAGCAGCATGATTGAGCATGAACCCTTCACTTTCTTGAACACGTTGTTGATGCCATCTACGAAGTCTTTGCCCTCGGTGATGAGCAGCGCCACGAGCTCGGTGGGATTGATTTTGCCTGAACTTAACTCGGCGAAGTGATGATTCTTGTCAAGCAGTTCTTGGGCAAGTTGGTCTTGGTTGGTAATGTGTGCAACAGTGACGATGGCAAACTGCCCCAGCCGGGAGTTGAAGATGATGGGCTGCGGGTCGTTGTCGCTGATGACGGCCACGCCGCTATCGCCCACGAACTTTGACAGCTCGTCCTCAAATTTAGTGCGGAAATAAGAACGTTCGATATTGTGTATCGAACGGCAAAATTTGTTTTCCACGCTGTTGTAAGTTACCATACCGGCACGACGTGTGCCCAGATGTGAATTGTAGTCAACGCCATAGAACAGGTCGTCAACACACGGTTTGTGAGATGAAACTCCGAAGAAACCACCCATAAAAAAAATTATTTAGTAAAATTTTCCATTGCAAAGGTACTAATAATTTCACGATATCGCAAACTCATTTCTTATAAATTTGGATAATTTCTTTCTTTCCTTAATCAAAAATATCTGCGTAATCTGCGTAATCTGCGTAATCTGTGTGAGATAGTTCCATCGCGGGATAGTTGTGAATGCTCTTTTAATATTTATAAAGCAAAGTTTTTTCGATTAATCGGCAAAAAATGTGTATATTTGCGTGCTCAATTGTAGAATTTAATAAAATCAAGACATGAAGATATATTATAATAAAGGTGTTGCTGCCGTCGTTGCTTGCCTGTGTGTGGCGTTTGCTTCGGCTCAACACATGCCCAAGAGTTTGCAGAAACTGTTTAACGCTCAGTATGCTATTTCTAATTTCTATGTTGACTCGGTGAGCGAGGACAAGGTCGTGGAGAATGCCATCATTGGCATGCTTGAGAAGCTCGACCCGCACAGCAGCTATACTGATGCCCGCGAGACTAAGGAAATGGAGGAACCGCTGCAAGGCGAATTCAGCGGCATTGGCATCCAGTTCAACATGAAGCAAGACACGCTGTATGTCATCCAGACTATTCCTGGCGGTCCTAGCGAGCGCGTGGGAATCCTGGCGGGCGACCGCATTGTGATGGTCAACGACAGCACTATTGCAGGCGTGAAGATGAAGAACACCGACATCATGAAGCGCTTGCGTGGCAAGAAGGGCACTAAGGTGACTGTCAAGGTGAAGCGTGGCAATGCCAAGGAACTCATCACTTTCCGCATTACTCGTGATAATATACCCCTTTACAGCGTGGACGCATCCTACATGGTGGACAGCAAGACCGGCTACGTGAGGATTTCGCGCTTCGGTGCTAAAACCCATGCCGAGATGATGGAAGCGCTCGACAAGCTCAAGAAGGAAGGCATGCAGCAGGTCATCATCGACCTGAGCGATAACGGCGGCGGCTATCTCAATGCTGCCATCGACATGTGCAACGAGTTTCTCGACCGCAAGCAGCTCATCGTATATACCGAGGGCGCGCAGTCCCCCCGCAACGAAGCCAATGCGATGGGCAACGGCAAATACAAGGACCTGAAGGTGGTGGTGATGGTTAACCAGTATTCGGCATCGGCTGCCGAGATATTCTCGGGCGCAATGCAGGACTGGGATCGTGCCGTGGTTGTGGGACGACGCACCTTCGGCAAGGGACTCGTGCAACGCCCGTTCAAGTTTGAGGACGGGTCGATGATGCGCCTCACCGTGGCTCGCTACTACACGCCTAGCGGACGCTGCATCCAGAAACCCTACACCAAGGGCGACAAGAAAGCCTATGACCTCGACTTGCTCGACCGTGCGCGCGAGGGTGAATACTATAATCTCGACAGCATCCATTTCAACGACTCGCTGCAGTACAAGACCCTCGTGAACCAGCGTCCCGTGTATGGCGGCGGTGGCATCATGCCCGATATCTTTGTGCCTGTCGATACCACCGAGTACAGCACCTACTACCGCGACATGGTGGCGAAGGGCATCGTCAACCAGTATGTGGTCGACTTCGTCGACAAGAACCGCAACCGCATCAAGAAAGATTTCAAGAGCGTGAAAGACTATGACGCGCGTTTTGAGGTGAGTGAAGAGCAGATGAAGGATTTCATCGCTATGGGCGAGAAGGATGGCGTGAAGTTTGACGAGGAGAAATACAACGTGAGCAAGAATGTGCTCCGCCTCATGATCAAGGCTCTCATTGCCCGCGATGTGTTCAGTGACTCAAGTGCCTACACCGTGGTCATCAACAAGCGCAACAAAGACCTCGAGGCTGCTCTTAGCGTCATCAACGACGACCAGCGTTTCAACGACCTGCTCCTGCACGGAAACACTGACTACGAGCGACTCGTGGTGAAAAATAGTTCAAAATAAATGACTGCTCTTTCTGGGTTTTAACGTTAGCATTCGTTTGTTTTGGTTTACAAATAAAAACCAAAATTTACACATTTTAACGAAATAAATAGCGTTATTACAAAATAAAGTGGTAAATTTGAGCGTTATTAAAGTGTAACCAGGTTGATAAAACCATTGCCAGATGCTTCCAACACCAGTGCTAACGCACGTTGGAGCATGATTCGAGGCAAGAAAAGGCGATATTGAAACGTGAGTTTAAAATGCTTTTAGGTGGAAAATAATCAACCATAAAAAGATTTTAGAATGATAAAAATTCATAAAATATTAAGTTTAGCTGTCGCGGCACTCATGATGGTGCCTGCAATCTCATCAGCACAAAATCTCCAGTCAGTAAGTAACAACAAGCGCATGCATGCCAATCTGCTCGCCAAACAGCAGAATGTTCAGGATCAGATTCGCCTGAAAGAGGCCGAGAAATATGCTTCCGAGCTCTTGGACGAGGTTGAACCAGAGCCCGACATCTATACCGAGGGTTGGGAGAGCGGACTGGTAAACCCCTACAAAGAAAGCAATATCCCCACCACACGCGTCATCAATGTGCGCAATTCAGTGATGCCTCTCAAGAACATTAAGATCACATCACGTTACGGCTACCGTCCCCGTTTCGGACGCAACCACAAGGGTATCGACTTCGGCTGCCCCATGGGCGATACAGTGCGTGCAGCGTTCAGCGGACGCGTGCGTCTCACCAAGTTTGAGCGTGGTGGTTTTGGTTTCTATGTTATCGTTCGCCATGAGAACGGCCTTGAGACTGTTTATGGTCACCTTTCACGCTTCCTCGTGCAGCCCGACCAGTATGTAAAGGCAGGACAGCCCATCGCGTTGAGCGGCAGCACCGGACGCAGCACTGGTCCTCACCTCCATTTCGAGACACGTTTCATGGGTTATGCAATCAACCCCGAGGCAATCTTCGACTTCGAGAACCGCACAACCCACACCGACAATTACACCTTCAACAAAGCCAACTATACGCAGTCTCGCAGCTACTCTCCCTCTGCACGCTATGCGGCAGCCAAGGAGGCAAATCAAACCGAAGGCAAGACTAAACCTGCTGCTACTTCAAAGACTAAATCAGAGAAGAAGTCTCGCAGCTCTTACAAGGTGCGTCAGGGCGACAGCCTGGGCAAGATTGCAGCGCGCAACGGCGTCACAGTGGCACAACTCAAGAAACTCAACGGCCTCAAGGGTGACAACATTCAGCCCGGAAAGGTGCTTAAGGTAAAGTAAACACATCATCACATGATATACACTCAAGAGCGTTCCGGTAATGCGGGACGCTCTTTTGTAGGGTAGATAGAACATAGTAATTAAACGAATGAAAGAGTCAGAGCTGATATTAATCAATATTTCAGGACCGGATAAACCCGGCTTGACATCGGCATTAACCGCCATCCTGGGCACACACGACGCCCAGGTGCTTGACATCGGCCAGGCCGACATCCATCACACGCTGTCGCTGGGCATCTTGTTCAAGACCACCACCGAGCGCAGCGGCGAAATCATGAAGGAGTTGTTCTTCAAGGCCACCGAGATGGGCGTGGAGATAAGATATACCCCCATTTCTAATGAGGACTACAACGACTGGGTGAGCCGCCAGGGCAAGAACCGCTATATCATAACCATATTGGGCCGCGAGACCACTGCCAAGCAGATCTCGGCGGTTGCCGGAATCATTGCCAAGCAAGGACTCAACATCGACGCCATCAAGCGCCTCACAGGTCGCATCCCTCTCACCGAGGGCACATGCGAGTCGCGCAAGTCGTGCATCGAATTCTCTGTGCGAGGCACTCCCCGCGACAAGGCTGCCATGCAGAGCGAGTTGATGAAACTAAGCAACGAATTGAGTTTTGACATCTCAATGCAGCAGGACGACATCTATCGCCGCTGCCGTCGCCTGATTTGCTTCGATATGGACTCAACGCTCATCGAGACCGAGTGCATCGACCAGCTCGCCGAGCGTGCCGGAGTGGGCGACAAGGTGCGTGCTATCACCGAGAGCGCTATGCGTGGCGAGATTGACTTCAAGGAAAGCTTCACCCAGCGTGTGGCTTTGCTCAAGGGGCTTGACGCAAGCGTGATGAAGGAGATTGCCGAGTCACTGCCCATCACCGAGGGCGTAGATCGCCTGATGACAGTGCTCAAACGCACGGGATATAAGATTGCCGTGCTCTCGGGTGGATTTACCTACTTCGGCAACTATCTCAAGTCGCTGTATGGCATCGACTACGTGTATGCCAACGAACTTGAGGTCGAAGACGGCAAACTCACAGGCCGCTATGTGGGCGACATCGTGGACGGCAAGCGCAAAGCTGAGTTGCTGCGACTGCTGGCACAGGTGGAAAACGTTCACATTTCGCAGACTATTGCTGTGGGTGATGGTGCTAACGACCTGCCCATGCTGCTCACCGCAGGTCTGGGCATCGCGTTCCATGCCAAGCCCAAGGTGAAGGCCACTGCCCAGCAGAGCATCTCGACTATAGGTCTCGATGGTGTGCTCTATTTCTTAGGATTTAAGGACTCATTTATTGAATAATCATGGCAAAAATCAAGATACCCAACGACTGGTGGACCGCTCCTGCCGAGGCCGAGAATGGCCAGCTGATACTCGTGACAGGACGACGTGGCATGCAGGTGGTCAAGGAAACAGGTTTCTATAAGCACCGCATAGAGGTGACGTGGGCCTATGAACCCGACGACAAGGGGATGCCTGACTTTGCCACATCAAAACTTATGGAGGAAGTCAACGACGCCTTTGAAGCGGCTTTTGGCAAGGATCCTGTGGCAGTAGTCACCGGCATCTATACCGGTGCAGGCGAGCGCAACTGGGTGTTCTACACCCGCAGCCTGCACATCTTCCAGCGCAAGCTCAACGAAGCGTTGGCCGAGTTGCCGGTTTTGCCGCTCTCGTTCTACGCCGAGGAAGACCCCGACTGGGAAGAATACTCACAAATGTGCGAAACCGAAATCGCCGACACCGACGACGAGTAATTCTACAAGACAAACCGGAGCACCCGGCTATTCCGGCATCTCCGGAACATCAGACCCCCCTGAGCTAGTGGTAATAAAAAAAACGCAGGAAAAGTCCTGCGTTTTTCGTTTTTCGTAGCGAGCTTAGCGAGCGTTTCGTAGGTCACGAAGTGACCGTTTTCGTCGCTGAAAACGCGTTATTACATGTTCATGCCGCCGTCGATTTGGATCACCTGGCCGGTAACATAGCTTGACATGTCGCTTGCGAGGAATGTGCACACGTTAGCGATATCCTCAACCTGACCGCCACGGCGCAGGGGAATCTTCTTCATCCAGTCAGCACGTACCTCCTCGGGGAGCTGAGCAGTCATAGCAGTCTCGATGAAGCCGGGAGCTACTGCGTTGGCGCGGATGCCACGGGGACCGAGCTCCTGAGCGATTGACTTTGCAAGACCGATCATACCAGCCTTTGAAGCCGAGTAGTTGCACTGACCTGCGTTGCCGTGAACACCAACAACCGATGACATGTTGATGATAGAGCCACTGCGCTGACGCAGCATGATGGGTGAGCAAGCGTGGATGAAGTTGAACGCCGACTTGAGGTTCACGTTGAGAACTGCGTCCCACTGTGCCTCGCTCATGCGCAACATGAGACCGTCCTTAGTGATACCTGCGTTGTTAACGAGAATGTCGATGTGGCCGAAGTCCTCGTGGATCTTCTTCACAACAGCCTCTGTCTCGGCAAAGTCGGCAGCGTTGCCAGCATATGCAAGGCACTTAACGCCCACTGCCTCAATCTCCTGACGAGTAGCCTCAAGACCAGCTGCCATATCATCGTTGAGTACAAGGTCGGTGAAAGCGATGTCAGCGCCTTCGTTAGCAAACTTCAATGCGACAGCCTTACCGATGCCGCGAGCCGCACCTGTGATGAGTGCAACTTTTCCTTCAAGTAATTTCATTTTTTTATTAAATATGTTGTTATTATTCAATTTTGCGGGACAAAATTACTCATTTCGCATGAAATAAGCAAATATTTTACCAAGCAAACATGGGGTAGTCCTTCATGATGCTGTTCACCTTCTCGCGCACACTCTTGATTACTGCCTCGTCCTCGGGGGCGTGGAGCACGGTGTCGATGAGCTCAACGATCTCGCCCATGAGTTCTTCCTTGGCACCGCGGGTAGTGATGGCGGGAGTTCCCAGGCGCAGACCTGAAGTCTGGAACGCGCTGCGGTCGTCAAAGGGCACCATGTTCTTGTTGGCTGTGATGTCGGCTGCCACGAGAGCGTTCTCGGCAACCTTGCCGGTGAGTTCGGGGAACTTGGTGCGCAGGTCAACGAGCAGGCAGTGGTTGTCGGTACCGCCTGAACATATCTTGTAACCCTTGTCGATGAGTGCCTGGCCCATTGCCTGTGCGTTCTTGCGCACTTGCATCTGGTATTCCTTGAACTCGGGACGTAATGCCTCGCCGAATGCCACTGCTTTGGCGGCAATCACATGCTCAAGCGGTCCTCCCTGCACGCCAGGGAACACTGCGCTGTCGAGCAGCGACGACATTTTGCGTATCACGCCCTTCTTGGTTGCCTTGCCCCAGGGATTGTCAAAGTCCTTGCCCAGCAAGATGATGCCGCCGCGCGGACCGCGCAGGGTCTTGTGGGTGGTGCTGGTGACGATGTGGGCATATTTCAAAGGATTATCAAGCAGGCCGGCTGCGATGAGGCCAGCAGGGTGAGCCATGTCGATCATGAGCAGGGCACCCACCTTGTCGGCAATGGCGCGCATGCGTGCGTAATCCCACTCGCGGCTGTAAGCGCTGGCACCGCCCACGATGAGCTTGGGCTGCTCGCGCAGAGCCACTTCTTCCATCATGTCATAGTCCACGAGGTTAGTGTCGGGGGTCACGTTATATTCGCACTGCTGGAACACCATGCCCGAGAAATTCACTGGGCTGCCGTGCGACAGGTGTCCGCCGTGGGCAAGGTTCAGACCCATGAACTTGTCGCCGGGTTTGAGGCATGCCATGAACACGGCCATGTTGGCCTGGGCACCGCTGTGGGGCTGCACGTTGGCATACTCTGCGCCGTAGAGTTGCTTGATGCGCTCGATAGCGAGGTTCTCGGCCTCATCGACGCACTGGCATCCGCCGTAGTAGCGGTGGCCGGGATAACCCTCGGCATATTTGTTGGTCAGGCAACTGCCCATGGCCTGCATTACCTGGGGGCTAACGAAGTTCTCGCTGGCAATGAGTTCAATGCCTTGTTGCTGACGCTGTCTTTCTTTCTCAATGATGTCAAATAATAGTTGGTCTTTTTCCATATTGATTATTTTTTAGAAGGTTGTCGCACAAATTTACAACATTTTTATCCTTCACACAAATTATTTCTTGTTTTTCTTGCGCACGGTCCAGCCGAAGTGGCCCAGTTCCTCGCCTAGGGTGTAGTAGTGCCCGTGGCAGTAGGTGATGAGATCGGCTTGTTTGAGGTCCAGAGAACCCGTCTCGGGGTTGATGTAACGCTCGTCGGCGATGACGTTTGTCACCTCGGCAATGAACATGTCGTGAGTGCCTAGCCGCATGATGTCACGCACGCGGCACTCAATGCTGAGCGGTGCCTCCTCGATGTAGGGGGCATCGACAGTGCGTCCTTTCACCGGAGTGAGGTTCATCTCTTTCCACTTGTTGCAGTCGCGCCCCGACCGCACTCCGCACCAGTCGGTGGCACGGGCCAGCGCACGGTTGGTGAGGTTGAGGGTGAATGCCATGTTCTTCTCGATGATGGCATGGCTGTGACGCTCTGGGCGAATAGACACATAGCACATGGCAGGATCGCTGCAAATGGTGCCGGTCCATGCAGCGGTGAGCATGTTATATTCATCGGGCGTGGCGCCGCAGCTCACCAGCAATGCCGGCAAGGGGTATATCATTGTGCCCGGTCTCCAGTTTTGTTTCATTTAAGCACGATTTCCTTTTGGTGCACAGTGCACTCGCAGTGATGGCAGCGCAGCACGATGTTTTTACGGTCGATGACGTGGAAGCGTGTGCGCATGGGCTCGTTGTTGCTGATGCACTTGGGATTGTTGCACTTCACGATGTTGTTGAGTTCCTCGGGCACCACCACCTTGTGCTTGCTCACCACCTCATAGTCCTTGATGATGTTTATGATGGCAGTGGGTGCAATCACTGCGATGCGGTTGAGTGTTTCCTCGGGGAAGGTCACGTCGGCCATCTTGAGGATGCCTTTTTTGCCCATGTGCTCGCTGTCGAGGTTGAAACCTATGGTCACGCTGCTAGTGAGGTCCTTAATGCCCAGCATTGACACAACCTTAAACAGTGAATCACTGGGAATATGATCAATAACGGTGCCGTTCTTCAGTGCGGCAACTGCCAGTTCTTTCTTTTCCATTGATGTTGTATTTTAAATGGTTAAACCTTTAAACGGTGTTAAACCTTTAAACCTTTAAACCTTTAAACCTTTAAACCTTTAAACTTTTAAACCTTTAAACCTTTAAACCTTTAAACCTTTAAACTTTTAAACTTTTAAACTTTTAAACCTTTACTCTTTTATCCCCAACGCCCGGCATATTATAGCCTGTCGTGCATAGAGTCCGTTTTGTGCTTGCTGGAAGTAGTAAGCCTTGGGGCTGTCGTCCACGTCCTGGTCAATCTCGGTGATGCGTGGCAGCGGGTGCAGCACTCGCAGGTTGTCCTTGCTGCCGTCGAGCATAGATGCACGCAGGGTGTAGAGGCTCTTCACGCGCTCATACTCCATGAGGTCGCTGAAACGCTCGCGCTGCACGCGGGTCATGTAGAGGATATCGGTTTCGTTGATAATCGCCTCGTCAAATGCTGTTGTCTCGTGGTACTTGATTCCGTGCTCGTCGCAGAATCGCTTGTACTGTGCGGGCATCTGCAATTCGTCGCAAGCCACAAAGTTGAACGTGGGGTTGAAGTACTGCATGGCTTCGAGCAGAGAGTGCACCGTGCGACCATATTTCAAGTCACCCACCATGGTGATGGTTAGGTCGTTGAGGCGGCCTTGCGTCTTGTAGATGCTATAAAGGTCGAGCATCGTCTGCGAGGGGTGCTGGTTGGCCCCGTCGCCGGCATTGATGATGGGCACGGGCGAAATCTCGCTTGCATAGCGGGCTGCGCCTTCCAGGTAGTGGCGCATCACGATGAGGTCGGCATAGTTGCTCACCATCATGATAGTATCCTTGAGCGTCTCGCCCTTGCTCTGGCTGCTGGTTTTGGCATCACTGAAGCCTATCACACGGCCGCCCAGGCGGTTCACTGCGGTTTCAAAACTAAGGCGAGTGCGGGTCGAGGGCTCAAAGAACAATGTGGCCACCACCTTGCCGTCGAGCAACCGCTGGTTAGGCTGCTGCTCAAACTCTCTCGCTCTGTCCAGCAAGGCAAGAATCTCTTCCTTGCCAAGGTCCGAAATTGATACTAAACTCTTTGTCATCTTATTGTTGTGTATTTACGTTAATGCAATAAAAAAGCCTTATCACAACGCACATGGTTGAGACAGGCTTCACTCTCTGCGACTACGGTTGCACTGCGGGCAACGCACAGGTTGCAAGCAGTTGTGAGACAATATCTCACGATAGCCAGTATGAAACGCCGATGTTTTCATATCACTGCAAAGGTACAAAAAAAACGCGTCATTCGCAATATTTTGAGATAAAAAGGGAAGAGGAATAGAAAATTAATATTACTTTTGCCAGAGTACTGAATCATTTATTGTAATTATGAAAAGAATTTTTGCCTTAATTGTAATGATATGCGTGATGGCAGGCGTTAGTGCAAGCGCCGCCGTTATCAAGGGTATGGTGACCGATGTTGAAGGACAGCCCATGGCGTTCACCACAGTGTGGGTCGAGGACATTAACCGCACCACCGTGAGTGGGCTTGACGGTTCCTATACTTTGCGCGATGTGCCCGCCGGCAAGCATCAGGTCTTTGCCACTTACATTGGCCGCAAGAAAGAGGTCGCCACGGTGAATGTGGCTGGCGAGAGCGCCACTTGCGACTTTGTGCTCGACGAGAGCACCGAGGTCCTGCCCGAGCTTTTCGTCACTCCCACAGGAGAGACCATCGAGCAGTTCATCATGCGCATGGTGGCCGAGCACAAAAAGAGTCTCAAAGAGGTGGTGGCAAGTTACGACTGCAAAGGCTCTATCTACTGGGAAGCCGACAACGACTCAACCGTCTATAACATGCCTAGCTGGATGTATAAGATTGTCAAGTTTGAGCTCTCGCTCTTCAAGCTGGGCAAGTTGTGTGAGATAGAGCGCAACTATCCCGGCCTCAAGTTTGTCCTCGACAAGAAACTCACCTTCGACGGCAAGATTAAGGGCGACAAGCAGGTGATTGCAGAGATGCGCCCCTCGCTCAAACAAGACGAAGTGGATTATCTGCAGAACCATTCATGGAAAGTAGATGAAAACGTGTATGACAACACCTACAAGAGGTTTGATGTGAACAAGGTCAGGAAAATGCGCGAGAAAAGCTTGAAGGCCGAGCAGAAGGCGCTTGCCAAGGGTGAGGAAGTGGAAGAAGACACCACGGCAGTGAAATATATGGGAAAATATGAAGAAGATTCACGCGACATCTTTGTCCTGAAACACGGAAAATATGAATACCACATCGTGGATGAATTGTGGCAGGTGAAGCGCATGAGCGTCAAGGACAAATTTGACGAGCGCATCTACGAATACCGCGAACTGCTTCCCGGTGTGTTCCTGCCCGTATCTTACTACCAGAAGGTCCTCTTCGACATGGACACGAAGAACGTGTGCGGAAAAGAACTCGACGAGATGAAGAACAAAGACCGCTCAAAGATGACCGACAAAGAAATACTTAAACTCGACGAAGAAATCGCCAAGCGTGAGCGCTTTGTCAACCACAAATTCTGGAACATGCAGCGCTGCTTCACATGGGACTATGAAAACATAGTGCCACAACCAGTGCACTAGTCTCCCCACCCATTCAAGCCCTCATGCTTGCAGTGTAGCTGCTGGCCCGCCACCCTTTCTGTTGTTACTCATGTTTTCCTCCTGTTCATGGGAAGCGAAAAATTGGGGGAACTGGTATATTTTGCTTGATTGCAGGGTATTTTTTTGCGTTTTCGATGCGTTTTGTTTTGTGTCAATTAGAATTTATGCTTAATTTTGCATAAATAAGAAATATTAATCTCTATATATCCATAAATGAATACTACAATAAAAAATCTAGATAGTACTAACGCTACTTATACAGGCCACATAATTGACGTGGTGGGCCGTCGCATGTTTGATGGCAGCTTCACCGTTGAGCAAGGTCGCATTGCTTCGATAGAGGAGTGCGAGGTTGCCGCCGATGCTCCTTACTACCTTCCCGGTTTCATCGACTCTCACGTGCACGTGGAGAGCTCGATGATGACTCCTCCCGAGTTCGCTCGCATTGCTTCTTGCCACGGCACTGTGGGTGCAGTGTGCGACCCCCACGAGATAGCCAATGTGCTGGGTAAGGCGGGTGTCGAGATGATGTGTTCGCTAGGGCATCTAGCTAGGTTCAGGTTTGCCTTCGGCGTGCCCTCGTGCGTGCCTTCGTGCAATCCCGAGATTGAGACCTCGGGCTACACTCTCGATGCCGACGCTGTGGCCCAGTTGATAAAGCGTGACGACATTTATTTCCTGGCCGAGATGATGAATTTCCCCGGTGTGCTGGGTGGTGACCCGCAGGTGATGGCCAAGATCAAGGCTTCGCTTGCATGCGGCAAGCCTGTTGACGGACATGCCCCTGGATTGCTGGGCAAGGTGCGCAAGCAGTATGCCGACGCAGGCATTACCACCGACCACGAGTGCACGACGCTGGACGAAGGACGCGACGCAGTGAAGTGCGGCATGATAGTGCAGATACGCCAGGGATCGGCTGCCAAGGACTATAACGCCCTGGCTCCGCTCATCGCCGAGGCTCCCGGTCAGGTGATGTTCTGCACCGACGACAGCCATCCCACCGACTTCATCAACAGCCACATCGACCGCATCGTGCGCCGCGCAATCGCCGATGGCTACGACATCATGGACATCCTCACCGCTGCTTGCGCCACTCCCATGCGCCATTACAATATCCCCACGGGACTGCTGCAAGTGGGCGACGTGGCCGACTTCATTTCTGTCACCGACCTCACGCCCAATTTCCGTGTGCTCGACACCTATGTCGATGGCGTGAATATCTATTCATCTACCGGCTTGTTTATCTCGTCACTGCTCAACGACCACTCGGTGGAGCTTGCTGAAATCATGAACGATGAGAACGTGAACAAGTTCAATGCTTCGATGATCACCGAGGGTGACATTGCCCGCACGCCTAGTGACGAGGAACACATCATCGTGGCAACCGACGGCTCGTTGCTCACTACCCACGAGGTGGGTGCTGTGACCAGCGATGTGCAGAAGATGGTGGTTCTTGACCGATACACCCCCGGTGCTAAACCTGTGGTGGCCTACATCAAGGGATTTGGCATCAAGAAGGGCGCATTTGCACAGAGCATCGCTCACGACTGCCACAACATCATTGCCGTGGGCTCCGACGACAAGTACCTAGTGCAGACTATCAACAAGGTGATAGAAATGACTGGCGGCATTGCTGTGACCGACGGTTACAACAGCGACCAGCTGCCGTTGCCCATTGGCGGACTCATGTCGATGCTGTGCGGCTACGAACTTGCCGTGCGCAACCAGCGCCTCGAGAAAATAGTGAAAGACGCCGGCTGCCCGTTCAACTCGCCTTTCATCACCCTAGGCTTCATGGCACTGCCCGTGATTCCACAAATCAAACTCACCGACAAAGGCCTCTTCGACGGCAACAAATTCCAATTCATCGAGCAATAAGAAATGTAACCCAACTTTTGCAAGTCGAAGTAATTGTAGCAAATCAACTAGCATTCGTGCTGTGTTGACTGTATAGTTCTTGAGCTCTACGTTACATAGTGCGGAGGGCAACCTCAGACCTCAACGAGGTCGTTACTTTGGTTAACCGCTGGTCGCAGACCTGCGGGTATAAGGATACACTAACCGCGTCCCCTGCGGGGTTGCACTAACTAAACTCAGACCTCAACGAGGTCGTTACTTTGGTTAACCGCTGGTCGGAGACCTGCGGGTATAAGGATACACTAACCGCGTCCCCTGCGGGGTTGCACTAACTAAACTCAG
>NZ_JAZLLZ010000196.1:0-38455 GCF_045598405.1 Sodaliphilus sp. | reverse complement strand
ATTTTAGATTATCATTGTGTCAGGATTTGTGCTATATTGAGCGAGTATATGGGTTCATATATGAACGAAAGATAGTGCAAATCACGCCAATGAGAAGCAAAATATTTTCATTTGTTTTAATGGACTTTCTGGGTTCAAGGTAGCGGTCTTCAACCGCGATTTTGTCACACTCCCCCCCCCACCGGCCGTCGTTTCACTCCCTTCGGTGGGGGTTATGTGCTCAAAGCAAGCTTTGTGCGTGTCGGCTTTCAGCCTCTCGTTGTTAATATATTTTCAATGAAAAAATCAGTGAGTTCAGTGAGATCCGCGCGGGGAGTTCCATTGCTGAATAGTTACCTTGACGGGATTAAACAGATATTTTATGTTAATTTTCAGTGTATTTCAAGCGCAGCGCCTCTACCCATACACGAACTAAACACTGACTACCTCAAAGAAAAGGCGCTTCGCATGAAATCAACTAAAAATTAACTAAAAATTATTTTCTTCGTCAACACCCTCTTGTTACACAAAAGTATTAGTAGCAGTATTCCTAATGACGTTTTTGGTTTTTGGGCTTTTCTTCTCTTACACAGCGTTTTTTCTGTTTTTGCTCTTTTCCCCATCATTTTAGGCATAAAACCCTGATCTAATACTCCGCGGGAGATTCATGCGGTATATGCAACAAAAAAGCCTTGAAGCGATCTCCAAGACTTTTAAGCGGTGTGTACAGGACTCGAACCAGCGACCTCCTGCGTGACAGGCAGGCATTCTAACCAACTGAACTAACACACCATGTTTTGCATCGGTTTTCCCGATTGCGAGTGCAAAGGTAATACATTTTTTTCATTCACGCCAAATATTTTTGCAACTTTTTTTGATTTTACCCTGTTTTTTGTGCTAAAATGAGTAACTTTGCACTATAAAACGAGGAAAAACAATGAAAATTTCTATTATCAACGGCCCCAACCTCAACCTGGTGGGTGTGCGCGAACCCGAGATATATGGCAACATGTCGATGGATAGTTACCTCAAGCAGCTTGTGGAGAAATACCCGCAGGTGGAGTTTGAACTGTTCCAGAGCAACCACGAGGGGTCTATTATCGATGAGATCCAGCGCGTGGGATTTAACGTGGACGGCATCGTGATCAACGCCGGAGCCTACACACATTATTCTATTGCGATAGGCGACGCGCTCAAGGCGGTGACTGCGCCTGCTATCGAGGTGCACATCAGCAACGTGCAGGCACGCGAGCCCTACCGCCATGTGTCTATGATCAAAGACTCGTGCCGATGCGTGATCGCCGGCTACGGCCTCGACAGTTACCGACGTGCCGTGGATGCGATAATCACCGGCAACTTCACCGCCGAGCAATGATGGACGAGCGACTAGAACAATATGTGCTCTCGCACATCGATGCCGAGCCCGAGAACCTGCACCAGCTGGACCGCGACACGCACCTGCGCCTGCTCTACTCGCGCATGTGCTCGGGCCACCTGCAGGGCCGCCTGCTCAAGATGCTGGTGCGCATGATCAACCCGCGGCAGGTGCTCGAGCTGGGCACTTATAGCGGTTACTCGGCGCTGTGCATGGCCGAGGGGCTGCTGCGCGACGAGGCGTGTGTGCACACCATTGAGATAGAAGACGAGCTTGAGGACTTCCTGCGCGAGCACTTCTCACAATCGCCAGTGGGGCACAAGGTGCACCTGCACATAGGCGATGCCACGCAGGTGCTTGCCGGCATCGAGGGTGACTTTGACCTCGCGTTTATCGACGCCAACAAGCGCGACTATGTGGAGTACTACAACATGGTGCTGCCACGCATCACCCCTGGCGGATACATCATCGCCGACAACACGCTGTGGGACGGCAAGGTGGTGGACTGGGGCAAGCGCCTCGACGCCCAGACAGCAGGCATCCTGGCATTTAACGACCTCGTTGCCAGCGACCCGCAGGTGGAAGTGGTGATCATCCCCCTGCGCGACGGACTCACCATCATAAGGAAGAAAAACGATTTAGAAAGCATAACTACTTCTTGTTTTACAGATGTTGAGATCTCAACTAATAACTAAAGATATTTTTATAAAACTTTGATATTTTATCGTTTTTGCTTAACTTTGCATAATGTGTTAAGGTCAATTTGTTGAATGGAGCGCATAGATGTGATAACTTAAGATCCCTGACAAGTCAAAGCAATAAGGCTCATCTGGCAGGAAGGAAACGAAGAGACTAATTGAAAATCCGCAGTTGTAATGATAACAAAAGAACAAATATTAAACATTCTAAATTATCCCACAAAAACAAAAACCGAAATTGTTGGAGGTAAGAGAGTAACTGTTAATGTTTATGACGAGGAGTCTCACTACAACCGTTTGGCTATGATTTCACATTTTCTCCATAACACAGACTTACTTAAAGGAGAAGAAAGAGAAATCGCCATAGAATTCATGCGAGATCACATGACAACCATTCACCCCGAAGGAGAGAAAGAAAATACTGGTATGGCATGTGAAAACGCAGTCCAATATAGTATTTTTCAAGAACTTTTTGATGTACCATTCCCGTCTCCCAAAAATCCAAAGTTCACTTTTATTGACCTCTTTGCGGGTATTGGAGGAATTCGCATTCCTTTTGGAGAGCTTGAGGGTAAATGTGTATTCTCTTCAGAATGGGACAAGGCTGCTCAAATCACTTATACTAGCAATTTTGGTGAAATTCCATTTGGAGACATCACGAAGATAAATGCCGACTTTATTCCTCACCATGACATTTTACTGGCAGGGTTTCCATGTCAAGCATTCTCCATTATGGGCAAAATGAAAGGGTTTGACGACACTCGAGGCACTATGTTTTTTGAGGTTGCAAGGATTCTTGATTATCATCACCCCAAAGCAATTCTTCTTGAAAATGTCAAACAGCTTGTATCACATGATGGTGGCAAAACGTTCAAGATTATATTAGAAACCTTAGCTACTCTGGGCTACCATGTTAAATGGAAAGTGTTAAACGCTCTTGATTTTGGATTGCCACAAAAAAGAGAACGTGTAATCATTGTAGGTTTTTTAGATGAATCCGCTGTCAACAATTTTTCTTTTGATTTTGAAAAGCAACCGTATAGTTTGGAAAGCATCCTTGAGCCAGAAGAAAATATAGAGCGTTCCTTAATTGCTTCTGATGAAATACAGGCAAAACGACAAAGACGCGTTCAAGGAAAAAAAGTATTTTACCCCTCTATATGGCACGAGAACAAGAGCGGTAATATCTCCGTATTACCCTATGCTTGCGCTTTGCGGACAGGAGCTTCCTATAATTATTTGTTAGTTAACGGCTACCGCCGTCCGTCATCAAGGGAATTATTAAGGTTGCAAGGATTCCCTGACAATTACAATATAGTGGTATCACATTCAGAAATTCGCAGACAAACAGGAAATTCGGTTGCAGTTCCTATGATTAGGGCGGTTGCCAGCAAAATAATTCAATTAATATGAAACAACCAAAATTAAGAGATTCACGAAATCTGATGTCAGAGCTTTACCCTCTGGGACAGGTTCCACAAGACATGCTCACAAAGATTGCTGCAGGTATTGTTTACCGTGTACATACTGGTCGAAAAGATATAACGGGTGATGATTGGGGTGATATCCTCGCATACGCTGTGGACGGAACACATTATGCAAAACCCATAGGGATTACCGATTTGGCCACTGACACAACAGCATGGTCGGCAAAGACTGTCAAAGCAAACAACCCACTAACCATTGTAAACGTGCGATTAATAAGCGGAAGAAATTCTCCCGACTTTTCTTATGGTATTGAGGATCCACATGATGATGTCCAAAAAACAGGCGATGCAGTTCTTGGGATTTGGAATGGTCGTGTAGATATTGCCCAAGCTCACCATCCCAGAATTCGTGTTAATGTCTTGATTCGAAATTATGACTTGACTGAATTTGTGATGTTTGAAGAGTTTCTTGAGCATTTCCGCATTAGCGATTATATATGGAAAGAAAACGATCATGGTAATTTAGAAGGATTTCATAAGCGTACGGGAGAAAAGTGTTTCACATGGCAACCTCATGGCTCTCAGTTCACGATTCACTCTGTCGTGCCTGATGACGCAATTAAGTTTAGAGTGAAGCATCCTCCACTATTGACTCAAGATGTAGCACTTGGAAACATCGGTTTTGATGAGTCATGGATTGAAATTCTGTAAAACAGGGGACTTGTGATGAATATTGAAAGGCACAAATGAAATATTTTTTTTACCTTTGCAATCTAAATCAAATTCAACAATTTCATTTAACACTAAGATACGATTTTGGAAAGTACCAGATTACAAAAGATTGCACGTCTCGTGCAGAAAGAATTGAGTGAGATATTCCGTCTCGAAACCGCCAAGATGGGTGGCGTGCTGGTGAGTGTGAGCTCTGTGCGCGTGTCGCCCGACCTGAGCATTGCCCGCGTGCACCTGAGCATCTTCCCCAGCGAGCGCGCCGAGGAACTCATCAAGAACATCAACGCCAACGAGAAGAAAATTCGCCACGAGTTGTCGCAGCGCGTGCGCTACCAGCTGCGCAAGTGCCCCGAACTCACATTCTTCATCGACGACTCGCTCGACTACATCGAGCACATCGACTCACTACTTCACCCCGAGAAATAAGTTGAGAGTTGAGAGGGAAGAGTTGAGAGGGAAGAGTTGAGAGGGAAACCTTTAAACTTTTAAACCCTTAAACTTTTAAACATTTAAACTTTTACAAAAAAACAATGAACTGGACGCTCACGGTCGCATGGCGCTATCTCGTGTCGAAGAAGACACACAATGCGGTCAACATCATCTCCATCATCAGTGTGCTGGGTGTGATGGTGACCACGGCTGCGCTCGTGTGCGTGTTGAGCGTGTTCAACGGTTTCCGCGGCATGATCATGGGCCGCCTCGCAATGCTCGACCCCGAGATTGCCGTGACCTACACCACGGGCAAAGCCATGCCTAGCGGCGACAGCGTGGTCAGCGCTGTGTCGGCGGTGGCAGGTGTGGCGTCGGCAATGCCTGTGGTCGAAGACCAGGCTCTTGCCATCTTTGCCGACTACCAGATGCCGGTGCGCCTCAAGGGCGTGCCCGACACCTATGCCCAGCTCAACGACATGCACCACCTCATCGTCGATGGCGAGTTCTTGCTGCACGATGCGGTGTCGCCCTATGCCGTGCTCGGCGTGGGGCCTGCACTGTCGCTGCATGCACGCCCGGGCTACTTGCGCATGATGCAACTCTACGCGCCACAACGACAGGGACGGGTCAACCTTGCCAACCCCATGGGGTCGTTCCGCACCGACTCGGTGTTTGTCTCGGGAGTGTTCCAACTGCAGCAGAACAACTACGACGCCGACCTCATCTACGTGCCGCTCGACATGGCCCGCAAACTCTTTGACTACCCCACCGAAGCCACCCAGATCGAAGTGAAACTTGCCCCTGGTGCCGACGAGGAAAGCGTGATGCGCTCCATCAAGGACACACTGGGCGAAAGCTATACCGTGAAAAACCGACTCATGCAGCAAGCCATGGCCTACAAGATGATCAACGTGGAGAAATGGATGGGTTTCCTGCTCTTGGCGTTCATCCTTGTCATCGCCACATTCAACGTCATCAGCACCCTCACGCTGCTCATCATTGAGAAAGACCGCAGCATCGCCACCTTCTTGAGCATGGGAGCCAGCGGCAGCCAGGTGACACGCATCTTCGTCACCGAGGGGTGGCTCATCTCGCTCGTGGGCGCAGTGAGCGGCATCGTGCTGGGACTTGTACTTTGCCTGTGCCAGCAGCAGTTCGGCTGGCTCACACTCAATGCCGACCCCGCCAGCCTGGTGGTCAATGCCTATCCCGTCGAGGTGATATGGAGCGACATCATCATCGTCTTCCTCCTCGTCGCCGCCGTGGGACTCTTCACCTCGCTGGTCACATCACTCACCATGCGCCGCCGCCTCGCCACAAGATAACCACGCCACAACAACGGGGAGATATTTACATGTTTGCAACTTAATTGGTTGCAAATTTACTTCATAACCCCAATGCACCATATTGAGATTTTTTCCAAGCACTTTTGACTTTAGACCTTTTGACTTTAGGTCTTTCGTTTTTTCGCCTTTCGCCTTTCGTCATTCGTGAAAAAATCGTATCTTTGCAAGTTGAATTATTGTCTATAGACAACAGCAATTTTGCAATGAAAGAAGAACAAAATAAAAAAGATGCTGAAAAGCATATCATAAACCAAGCGGCAAGCGAGGAATACAAGTATGGCTTTGTGACCGACATCGAGACCAATGTCATACCTAAGGGCCTGAACGAGGACGTGGTGCGTCAGATCTCGGCACTCAAGAACGAGCCCGAGTGGCTGCTCGACATGCGTCTCAAGGCCTATGCCCACTGGCTCACCCTCAAGCAGCCCACGTGGGGGCACATCGACATGCCCGAGATAGACTTCCAGGACATCAGCTACTATGCGGCACCGCGCAAGCAGGCGGCCGAGGGAAATGGCGAGATCGACCCCGAGCTCAAACGCACGTTTGACAAGCTGGGCATACCCCTCGAGGAGCAGATGCGCCTGAGCGGCATGGCCGTTGACGCCGTGATGGACAGCGTGAGCGTGCACACCACCTACCGCGAGAAGCTCGCCGAGCTGGGCGTGATATTCTGCTCCATCAGTGAGGCAGTGAAGGACTACCCCGACCTCATCAAGAAATACCTGGGCAAAGTGGTGCCCTACACCGACAACTTCTATGCGGCACTCAACACGGCAGTGTTCAGCGACGGCTCGTTCGTTTACATCCCCAAGGGCGTGCGCTGCCCCATGGAGCTATCGACCTACTTCCGCATCAACGCGGCGCAGACGGGCCAGTTTGAGCGCACCCTCATCGTGGCCGACGACGACAGCTATGTATCTTATCTCGAGGGCTGCACCGCACCCATGCGCGACGAGAACCAGCTGCACGCCGCCATCGTGGAGATCATCGTCGAGGACCGTGCCGAGGTGAAGTATAGCACCGTGCAGAACTGGTATCCCGGCGACAAAGACGGCAAGGGCGGCATCTACAACCTCGTGACCAAGCGAGGACTGTGCCGCGGCGACCACAGCAAGCTGTCGTGGACACAAGTGGAGACCGGCAGCGCCATCACATGGAAATATCCCAGCTGCATTCTCAAGGGCGACCACTCGGTGGGCGAGTTCTACAGCGTAGCACTCACCCGCAACTACCAGCAGGCCGACACCGGCACCAAGATGATTCACCTGGGCCGCAACTCCAGCAGCACCATCGTGAGCAAGGGCATCAGCGCCGGCCACAGCCAGAACAGCTACCGAGGCCTGGTGAAAATCGCCCCGCAGGCCACCGGCTGCCGCAACTACACCCAGTGCGACAGCCTCTTGCTGAGCGACACCAGCGGTGCGCACACCTTCCCAGTGATTGAGGTGGACAACGACTCGTCGGTAGTGGAACACGAGGCAACAACCAGCAAGATCAACGAGGACCAGATATTCTACTGCAACCAGCGAGGCATCAGCACCGAGGACGCCGTGGGACTCATCGTCAACGGATATGCCAAGGAGGTGATGGCAAAACTCCCCATGGAGTTTGCCGTCGAAGCCCAGAAACTCCTCAGCGTATCACTCGAAGGCTCAATAGGATAACAATTTTTTCCGGAACAATTTTAGACATAAGAACAAAAGTTTTTTATTGTTATGAACAACGAAGAATTAATATCGAAAATCATAGACTGTGCCGTGACTGTGCGTCGAGCACTTGCTCCTGGTTTTTTAGAAAAGGTGTATGAAAATGCTTTATTAATCGAGTTGAAACATAACGGAATTAACGTCACTTCTCAACAACCTATTTCAGTAAAATACCGAGATGTAATCGTAGGTGAGTATGTTGCTGATTTAATTGTAGAAGAAGCTGTTGTAGTTGAAATAAAAGCTGTTAGGACATTAAACGTTGCGCATGAAGCACAGCTTGTAAACTATCTTACTATTACTGGCATAGATAGCGGCTTGCTAATCAATTTCGGCAATGAGAACAAGATTGAAATAAAACGGAAGTATCGTTTATATAAATCATAAAACCTTATGTTCTTTTGTTCTTATGTCTAATTAAATATAAAACCTTATGTTCTTTTGTTCTTATGTCTAATTAAATATAATAACTTCTGTCTAAAAGAAAGATATATGTTACAGATAAAAGATCTTCATGCCTCTATCGAAGGCAAGGAAATATTGAAGGGAGTTAATCTCACCGTCAACCCTGGCGAGGTGCATGCCATCATGGGGCCTAACGGCTCGGGCAAGAGCACACTCAGCAATGTGCTCACAGGACACCCTGCCTACACAGTGACCGGCGGCGAGGTGACCTTTGGCGGCAAAGACTTGCTCGCCCTCTCGCCCGAGGACCGCGCTCACGAGGGGCTGTTCCTCAGCTTCCAGTACCCCGTGGAGATTCCCGGCGTGTCGATGGTCAACTTCATGCGCGCCGCCATCAACGAGAAGCGCAAGTACTTCGGTCAGGACCCGTTGAGCGCCAGCGACTTCCTTAAACTCATGCGCGAGAAACGTGCCATCGTGGAACTTGACAACAAGCTCGCGTCGCGCGCTGTCAACGAGGGTTTCTCGGGAGGCGAGAAAAAGCGCAACGAGATTTTCCAGATGGCAATGCTCGAGCCCAAGCTCAGCATCCTCGACGAGACCGACAGCGGCCTCGACATCGATGCGCTGCGCATCGTGGCTAGCGGCGTGAACACCCTCAAGAGCGAGGACAACGCCACCATCGTCATCACCCACTACCAGCGACTGCTCGACTACATCAAGCCCGACTTCGTGCACGTGCTCTACAAGGGACGCATCGTCATGAGCGCAGGCCCCGAACTGGCTCTCGAACTCGAGGAAAAGGGATATGACTGGATCAAGGCTCAAATCGACAACGAGTGACTATGAACGCATTACAACAATACATAGACCTGTTTAACGACAACCGCAAGGTCATCGAGGCTGGTTCGCCTGCCGTGCTCAATGCACAGCGCAACGCTGCGCTTGCCGCCCTCCACGGTGCACGCTTGCCGCGCAAGGGCAGCGAGGACTACGAAGCGACCGACCTTGAGGCAGTGTTTGCGCCCGACTACGGCATGAACCTCACCCGCATCGCCTTCGGCGGCGACGCTACCGAGAGTTTCCGCTGCGACGTGCCCAACATGAGCACTTGCCTCTACACCTGCTTCAACGACGTGATCGTGCCAGGCCCTAACGCCATGCGCAATGCCGGAGGCATGGTCGTGGAGACATTCAAGGAGGCAGCCACCCGCCATCCCGAGGTGCTTACCCGCTACGGCTCGCTGGCACAGCTCGACGACCCCACCGTGGCTCTCAACACCCTGCTGGCACAGGACGGACTGCTCGTGTATGTGCCCCGCGGCGTGGTTACCGAGCGCCCGTTGCAGCTGGTCAACATCTTCAACACCACCCAGCCCCTCATGGCAGTGCGCCGCGTGCTTGTGGTGCTCGAGGACGGTGCCAGCGCACGCATGCTCGTGTGCGACCACACCCAGAGCAAAGACGTCAATTTCCTGTCGAGCCAGGTGGTAGAGATTATCGCTGGCGAGGACTCCACGTTTGACTACTACGACCTCGAGGAGAGCACCCCGCTGACGCACCGCGTGTCCACCATCTACGCACGTCAGGCTCGTGGCAGCAACGTGCTCATCGACGGCATCACGCTCACTAACGGCTTCACCCGCAACAACTACCGTGTCACAGTCGATGGCGAGCATGCCGAGACTACACTGCTGGGCATGACCGTGGCAGGCGACGAGCAGCATGTCGATACCCACACGCTCATCAGCCACAACGCCGGCCTGTGCCGCAGCAACGAGATGTTCAAGTATGTGCTGGGCGACAAGGCCGTGGGCGCGTTTGCAGGCAAGATTCTCATCAAGGAAGGCTGTCCGCGCGTGGAAGCCTATCAGGGCAACCGCAACCTGTGCGCATCGCCCCAGGCACGCATGTACACCAAGCCGCAGCTCGAGATTTATACCGACGACGTCAAGGCGTCGCACGGCACCACCATAGGCCAGCTCGACCAGGAAGCGCTCTACTACATGCGCACCCGCGGCATCAGCGAGGCCGAGGCACGGCGGCTACTCATGCAAGCCTTCATGAGCGACGTCATCGACGGCGTGCGGCTCGACGTGCTCCGCGACCGCCTGCACTACCTCGTGGAGAAGCGGTTCAACGGCACACTAGCCTCATGCTCATCGTGCGCCGAGGAGTGCATGGTAAAGGGTTAACAGCCTAAAACTATAAAGGCTATAAAAGCTATAAAGGCTATAAAAGGCTATAAAGGCTATAAAAAACTATGGATATAGAAAAAATAAGGAAAGATTTCCCGCTGCTGTGCCGTGACATCGACGGCAAACCTCTGGTTTACCTCGACAATGCCGCCACATCACAGACACCACAGTGCGTGATTGACGCGATCACCAGCATGTACACCCTCCACAAGGCCAACGTGCACCGCGGCGTGCACACCCTGTCGCAGGAGGCAACCGACATGCAAGAGGCATCGCGGGAGAAGGTGCGTGCGTTCCTTAACGCATCATCCACTCAAGAGATTATCTTCACGCGCGGCACCACCGAGGGCATCAACCTCGTGGCATCATCGATGGGCGAGACGATGTTTAACGGCGATGAAATCATTGTCACCGAGATGGAGCACCACAGCAACATCGTGCCCTGGCAGCTGCTGGGCCAGCGCAAGCGCATCAGGCTGCGCGTGGTACCAGTCAAGGACGACGGAGAGCTCGACATTGAGGCCTACGAGGACCTGTTCACCGAGAGCACCCGCTTTGTCTCCATTGCCCACATGAGCAATGTGCTGGGAACCATCAACCCCGTGAAGCAGATGATTGAGATTGCCCACCGCCACGATGTGCCCGTGCTCATCGACGGCGCGCAGGCCGCGCCTCACATGCCGGTTGACGTGCAGGAGCTCGACTGCGACTTCTACGCCCTCTCGGCCCACAAGATGTATGGCCCCACTGGCGTGGGCGTGCTCTACGGCAAGAAACACTGGCTCGAGCGCATGACCCCCTACCAAGGCGGCGGCGAGATGATCTCCACAGTGTCGTTCAAGAACACCACCTGGGCCGAGCTGCCTTTCAAGTTTGAGGCTGGCACGCCCGACTTTGTGGGCATTGCGGCCCTGGGCACCGCCATCGACTACATTAACTCGCTGGGCATGGATGCCATCGCTGCGCGCGAGCAAGAACTGCTCGGCTATGCCACCGCACGCTTGCAGGAAGTGCCTGGCATGCACATCTATGGCACCGCACCGCACAAGGGCGCTGTGATCTCGTTCCTAGTCAACGACATCAACAGCTACGACATGGGGCTGCTGCTCGACAAGCTGGGATTTGCCGTGCGCACAGGACATCACTGCGCGCAGCCGCTCATGGCACGCTACGGCGTCACCGGCATGGTGAGGGCTTCGCTGTCGTTCTACAACACCCGCGACGAGATCGACCGGCTCGCCGAGGCCATTAAACGCGTGAGCATGATGTTTTAAACATTGAAAACCACAACCCTCATGGAGCAATACTACGTTTTTCTCAACAACAGCGAGCAGGGGCCCTACACCCTCGGGCAGCTGGAAGAAATGGGCATCACCCCCGACACCGACGTGTGGACCCAGGGCATGGACGACTGGAAACCCGCAGGCGACCTCGCCGAGTTTACCGAGCTGCTGCAACGCCTTGAGTTCAAGCGTCACATGAGCACCCCAGGCGCACCGCCCCACCGTGCCGTTCCCATAGCCCGTCCCGTCCCGGCGGCAGTGCAGGAAGCGCCTCTGCCCGAGCCACGAACATTCGGCACACCGGTGCCACACAAGAAAAAAAGCTGCTTCTCATCGTGCTTCTCGGTGGGACTCATCGCCACCATCGCCGTCGTGGCAATCCTGCTGGGCGTGATGTGCGCCACCGTGCCATCGCGAGACGACCACGTGGATGCTATCAGGCAAGTCTCCAACGAGTGGATAGGCACCAAGGTGCACGAGATGGGGCTGGGCAGCATACTGGGAGGCGTGGTCAAGATGGCAGGAAGTGCCACCACCGACATCGTTATCGAGCACATGTTCACCTACGAGGACCACATCATCTATTCAGTGGGGCGCATCGACTACGGCCAGGGGAACCCCGTCGTGTCGCTAGGCATGCTGGGGCATGTGTTCACATTCTCCAAGGAAGACCTGGGCAAGGCCATCGACAAGGCAATGCAAGACAACATGTCCAAAATCGGCGAGATGGTGACAGTGCCCAGCATCACCACCAAGTCCAATGAGCCACAGGAACCCGAAGATCCCGACCTCCAGCCCGTGCAGGCAGTGACAGGCGAGAACGACACCCCCATCAACGAGCTTTACGACACCGTCATCGACCAAGTCAAGGACGAAGCAATCAAAGTCACCAAAGACTGGCTCAAGAAACAAATCGATGACCTATAGCCTTGATAGTTTTTATAGCCGCTATAGCCCATGTAGCCGCTATAGAAAACTATAGGAAACTATAGATAACTATAAAAACTATAAAACTATAAAAATCACACTATTTTCTATTTTATAAGGTGTAGATTGCACTAATGTGAAGAAAAATTTGTAACTTTACGCAGTTAAATACGCTTTGTTAACAACAAAACTCATATTTATTCATTATCATATTAATTACTAACTAATTATGATTTATTCACACGAAGTACAAAACATGTGCTGTGTAGCAAAGGGCGCTAATCACCCTTCTGCACCGATTCCTGAAGAAGGAAAGTGGGTACGTTCAAAAGAAATCAAAGACGTTTCTGGTCTTACTCACGGTATTGGCTGGTGTGCACCCCAACAGGGCGCTTGCAAGCTCACTCTCAACGTTAAGGAAGGTATTATCCAAGAGGCTCTCGTCGAGACTATTGGTTGCTCTGGTATGACTCACTCTGCTGCTATGGCTAGCGAGATTCTCCCCGGCAAGACTATCCTTGAGGCTCTTAACACCGACCTCGTGTGCGACGCTATCAACACCGCTATGCGCGAGCTCTTCCTGCAGATTGTCTATGGCCGCACACAGAGCGCTTTCTCTGAGGGTGGTCTCGTTATCGGTGCTTCTCTCGAAGACCTCGGCAAGGGTCTCCGCAGCCAGGTAGGTACCATGTTCGGTACTCTCGCCAAGGGTCCCCGCTACCTCGAGATGGCCGAGGGCTACTGCACTCGCATGGCTCTCGACGAGAACAACGAGGTTATCGGTTACGAGTTCCTGCACCTCGGCAAGTTCACCGATGCTCTCAAGAAGGGCAAAACTCCCGAAGAGGCTCTCGAGGCTGCCAAGGGTAGCTATGGCCGCTTCGCCGACGCTGCTAAGTACATTGATCCACGTAACGAATAATAAAGGAGGAATACATTATGGCAATTAGAGAAGTAAAATTCGAATCGCAAGACCGTCGAATCAACAAGATTATCGCTGTTCTCAACGAGAACGGTATCAAGGACATTGAGGAGGCTAACGCAATCTGCGAAGAGGCCGGTATCGATCCTTACCTCACTTGTGAGGAAACCCAGCCCATCTGCTTCGAGAACGCTAAGTGGGCTTACGTGTGCGGTAGCGCTATCGCTATCAAGAAGGGCTGCAAGAACGCTGCCGACGCTGCCGAGGCTATCGGTCTGGGTCTCCAGGCATTCTGTATCCCCGGTTCAGTAGCCGACGACCGCAAGGTGGGTCTGGGCCACGGCAACCTCGCTGCTCGTCTGCTCCGCGAGGAGACCAAGTGCTTCGCATTCCTCGCCGGCCACGAGTCATTCGCTGCTGCTGAGGGCGCTATCAAGATCGCTGCTAAGGCCGACGCAGTGCGCAAGGAACCCCTGCGCGTTATCCTCAACGGTCTGGGCAAAGACGCTGCTAAGATCATCTCTCGCATCAACGGTTTCACATACGTGCAGACCGAGTTTGACTACGCTACTGGCGAACTCAAAATCGTAGCCGAGACTCCTTACAGCAACGGTCCCCGCGCCAAGGTTAAATGCTACGGCGCCGACGACGTGCGTGAGGGCGTTAAGATCCTGTGGCACGAAGACGTGGACGTATCAATCACTGGTAACTCTACCAACCCCACCCGCTTCCAGCACCCCGTTGCTGGCACCTACAAGAAGGAGCGCGTGCTCGCAGGCAAGCCCTACTTCAGCGTAGCTTCAGGTGGTGGTACAGGCCGCACACTGCACCCCGATAACATGGCTGCAGGTCCCGCTTCTTACGGTATGACCGATACTCTGGGCCGCATGCACAGCGACGCTCAGTTCGCAGGTTCTTCATCAGTTCCCGCTCACGTGGAGATGATGGGCTTCCTCGGCATCGGCAACAACCCCATGGTAGGCTGCACCGTAGCTTGCGCCGTTGACGTAGCTCAGGCACTCAACAAGTAAGAACAACACTTACAACCCCCTTATAACACGACTCCTGCTCCACCCCCGGGGCAGGAGTTTTTTTTGGTTTTAGGGGAGACTAGGTTCTCTAGATGCTATAAATGCTATAGATGCTATAGATGCTATAGATGCTATAGGTGCTATAGGCCTGTCAAAATAATCAAAAAAAATACCACTTTTAATGAAAAAAATCACACATACACCTATATTATATAATATTTTTTAGTACCTTTGCACTAATTATTTATAATACAGAATTATTTCCCCGATTTTTACTTATAGATTAAAACAAAAGAAAAACCTATATGAAAAGATTACTATTTCTCATTTTGTCGGTGGTAGCCGTGCTACAGGCTAGCGCCCTAACAGTTTATGTAAACTATCCTAGCGATGTCACAGGTTTCTATCTGTGGGCATGGGACAGCAACGGAAACATCAATGGCAACAACTATCCTGGTAACCCACTCACCGAGACGGTGGAAATGGGCGGACTCACATTCAAGAAGTTCACCACAAATTCCACATCAATCAATGTGATTGTCACCGACAACTATGCCAACAAAACCGAGAACATCACTGGCATCACCAGCGACTGCATCATCAAGATCACAGGTGTTAACGGCAAGCAGGATGGTCTGAACAAGTGGACCTATACTCGCGAAACTGGTCTCGTGCTCAACGCATCCAACTTCAGCGATGCTAACTTCTGTCGAGCCTTGGCATCGGCCCTGAACGTTCAGGTGGGTGACGTGATCTTCCCGCAGTACATCACCTCGCTCGACCTCTCCAACAAAGGTCTCACCACCATCCCCGGCATCAACCACTTCACCGAGCTTGAAACCCTCATCCTCGATGACAATGACCTTAGTCACCTCATTTTGTCATCAAACACTAAGTTAAAGAAACTGTCTATTCGCAACAATGACCGCATCATAGGTTTCTCGCAGAATGCTGCGACAGCGAACAATCATTTCATCAACTTGTCTAAATCTCCAGTTACTCCGCTTGAGGAGTTCGATGCCAGTGATAGCGACAACTACGGTTATTTCTCGGCTATCAACTCTACCTATGGCGTGACTACTCTTGTTACATTGAAACTCGCCAACTGCCCCAAACTTGCTGGTTGGTCGGGTGGAGTAGCCAAGCAGCCCAATCTTGTGTATCTTGACATGACCAACAATGCTCTTACAGGAGGTCAAGGAACAGGTATCAACGCAAGTGGCGCTATCGGCACATTGACCAAACTTGAAACACTCATTTTGGCTAATAACCCCAGTCTTACATGTGTTGACGTGAGCAAGATGCCCAATCTCAAGTATCTTGACATGAGTGGCACCGACCTGTGGTTTGAGAATCGAGAGAAGACATATCTCAAGCCTGCCAATAACCCTTTGCTCGAAACATTTATTGCCGAAAATGCTAAGTGGGCTACAAATGGTTCTATTGATGGCTTCCAGAACTTGAAGACTGTGAGAATCAGCGGTAATACTTTTACCCATCAAGAAATCAGCAACTGCCCTGCGCTGGAGACAGTGGATGTGTCGGGCAACGCAAAGGTGACATACGTTTCAATCACCAATAGCGGACTCACTTCTGTCCCTACCATCAATGGTGATAACTGTGCTTTGCTCAAGACCTTGGTACTTGATGGCAACCAGTTTAGCGACGTTCCTGCTGTGAGTGCTCCTTTCACTTGCCTCTCGCTGCAGAGCAACAACCTCCCCGGTGTTTACTCACTCAGCGACAACACCCTCGAAGGTCTTGACCTGGGTAACAACGGGTTTACTTCACTCACTGTCGAGAATAGTGCAATGAGTGCGTTGGCACTCAGTGGTAACACCGACCTCACCGAGGTTCATCTGCACGGCAATGCTAACCTCACCAAGACTGCTTCGGCAACTGGAATTAGTGCTGCACAGGGTCTCTACATCAAGGGAATGAGCAGCATCAAAGTTCTCGACATCGAGAATAGTTCGTTTGAGGAACTTGGCCAAAGCAATTCAACCGATGGTTGCACTGGCATTGAAGTTCTCAAGGCTGCTCACAACAACTTCAAGACCTTCAGCAACGCTTACACCACCTTCGGTTCTTCGGGCGATAACGGCTACCGCCCTGCAACCCCTACTCGCAGCAGCCTCGAGAAGCTCACCGGCCTCAAGTACCTTGACCTGAGCAACAACCTGCTTGAAGACTCACTGCACCTGCACAAGAACACTCTGCTCGAAACTCTCATCGTGCGCAACAACCGCACCATCACCGAGTATACCGACAATAGCGTGGTAAATAAGCGTTTCCACACTCCTGGCGACGTGGGCGAGTTTAACGACACCACTGGACTGCGCATGCTCAACCTTATTAAAAACACGGAACTCAAGTATCTCGATATCAGTTACACCGGAATCCATCATTTTGCACGCGATGGTCGTCTTGACAAGTACAAAGAAGACTACTATATGGCAAACTTTGCAAAGCGTGGAAATGAAACTGCCAAGAATCGTGAGCCTCACTACCTACTCATCACTAACTGTAATAAACTTGAGGAGTTCTATGCCGACTACAACGGCATGAAGTCGGCGGCATTCATTAAGAACTATGAAGGTCACTACTTCCCCAACCTGCGCCGCATCAGCATGATTGAGACACGCGGTCAAGACTCTTACACCATGCAGGGCTCATGGAACCCCAATGGTGGCGATGGCTGTCCCAATGTAGAGTACATCAACGTGGCTAACAGCGACCTTGACTCGATAGGCGTGAGCAAGCTTCCTCACCTCAAGTATCTCAATGTGTCGGGCAACTGGACCAAGAACAACTGGGCTCACTGGAGCAGCAACGGTGTGGGACACACGCTCAACCTCAAGGGCAACAGCGAACTCGTTGAATGTGTTGCCGACGATTGCCCTCACCTGGTTATCGTTCAGGCCAACGACAAGACTAACCTTACATCGCTTTCACTGAACAACAACCCCGAGCTCAAGCAGGTTTACGTGCCCAACACTGGACTGGCACGCATCGACAGCGAGCCTTACGGTCACCCCGATGCTAACCCCGACACTCGCACTCAGCAGGCTGTGGGCAACCTGGGTCTTGCAGGCATAGGCTCTGCTACCAGCCTTGAGTTGCTCTACTGCGAGAACAACAGCAACCTGGGCAATGTTGACCTCTCGAGCAACACTGCACTCAAGTACTTGCACGCTTATAACAACCCCAACATGACATCGGAGCTCAACCTCAAGCCCAACACAGCCCTCAAGAGCGCATGGGTATCGGAGAGCAACCTCACCAAGCTTGAGCTCAACAGCGCAGTGCTCGACACTCTCAAGTGCTATGACAATGCTGCTCTTGCAGCGCTCGACGTTACCGAAAGTCCTGCGCTGCGTTATCTCGACCTCGCCCGCTGCCACGTGGCCGACCTTGATTTGAGCTCAAACTCTGCTCTGGTTCACTTCGACTGCAGCAACGACGTTAAGTGCAGCGAAACCCAGGGTAACTGGATCAGCGGCCTCAACTTCACTTCATCGAACCTCAAAACAGTCAAGGCAAGCAATAACAACCTCTATAGCATCACCCTGCCGGGATCACTGCCCAGCCTCACCTCAATTGAGTTTGAAAACAACCACATCAACGGCATCGACCTGAGCGGAGCAAGCCAGCTGACCGCTGCTGGCATCAAGGACGCCAACAACGGACGCGCCATCACGGCTGACAATGCTTATAGCGAAAGACTTGAAGCCAACGTGTATTTCTTCCAGCTTGAGGAGGATGTAGAGAAAGGCGGAACATTCCTCAGCCTCAAGACCAGTTTCGACGAACTCAAGGGCATGAACCGTCCCAGTCTTGCTGACGACGGGTTCAGCTTCGACAAACTGGCAAGTTGGGAAGGTGGTGTTAGCGGCACTGTTGCAGGAGCCAAGAAGGCTGCTGCAGCCGGCGAACTCATGCCCGAATTCGTACTGGGCAACGTTGCAGTGCTCACCCCCACTAGCGAAACATCATCAAGTGCCGAGGGCCACGCAGAGTACAAGTACAACAACGGCATCACCCAGAGCACATTCTATCTCGACTGGACCGCCGCCCCCAACATCGTCACCGCAGTTGATGACATCGCTGTAGAGACACAGCCCGTGGGCACCGTTTACTACAACCTCGCTGGCCAGCCCAGCGACACCCCCCACCAGGGCGTGAACATCGTGGTAACCAAGAACGCCGACGGCACCACCACCGCCACCAAGGTAGTGAAGTAATAAATAGCCAGATAGGCTGGATAAGCTACATAGGCTACATAGGATTTTACTTATGTAGCCTATGTGGCTTATTACAACCTATCACAACCTCCTCACAACCTATTTTTCACCCAGCGGTTGAGGATGATGAGCGCGTGCAGGAGGCGCGGGGTGTGGAGAAGGCGTTGCAGCAAGCGTGTCTTGCGGGGCAATGCCTGGTGAGAATGGTCGGCAAGGACTGCCTTGACCCAGGGATCGGCAAGGTCAATATCCTTCACATAGAACGCCAGGCGATCCACCTTGAGAATGTGCAGGTGGCGGCGGTAGAGGTCCAGCACGCCGTGGCTGTCGAGGATGCCCTCAAGCATGGCAAAATACTGCTTGCACTTGTCGAGCTGCCACAATGTCCCGGCTATCGAAAGCGATGCAGGATTATAGTAATAGCAGTAGGTGGGATGGTTCCACTGGCCTGCCCGCCCTATTTTAAACCCCATCTTGATGTTGATGAGGATATCCTCGCTGGGCACGCGATCCTGGGCAGGAGGAAACACCTCGTCGGTCCACAGGCTGCGGCGGCTCATGTTGCAGCACGAGGAGTTGTTGGAACCTAGCGACATGTTGAGTTCAACAAACTCGTCGCCCGTCATCACCCCTTCGCGCGCATGGCGAATGAGGTAGGGCTTGCCGCTGTGGGGAATGCGCATGTAGCACCCGTAGGCTATGTCAAGATTATGCTCTGTTATTTTTTTGTAAAGATACTCGACGGCATCGGGCGGCAAGGTGTCGTCGCTGTCGAGGTGCATCACCAGCGGCTGGGTGGTGGCGTTAATTCCCGAGCGACGCGCCTCGGCAAGTCCGGCATTGCGCTTGTGGATAACCTTAACATGGGAGTAACGGCGAGCATAGTCGTCGGCAATGGCACCAGCCCCGTCGGGCGAACCGTCATCCACAAGGACAATCTCGCTAGCAGGCATAGACTGTGCCAGCACACTGTCGATGCAGCGTGCCAGGGTTGCCTGGGTGTTGTAAATGGGGATGATGACCGCAACCATGGTTATTTTCTTTTCTCGATGAATCGATGAGTCGATATCTCGATGATTCGTTAAAGCAACTCTTTCAGTTGATTGTAGATGACTTGTGTGGCACCGAGGTGGGTCTCGATGTAGTCGCCGGCAATCTCGCCAGCGGTGGCAAGGTGGTCGCCGTCGGTGGTGAGGCGGTCCATGATGGCACCAAACTGCTCGGCGCTATTGATGCAGAAGCCGCCGCCACACTCTATCAGATCCTTTGCCTCCTGGAATTTATCGTGCTTGGGGCCGAAAATCACCGGAATGCCATACACCGCAGCCTCGTTGATGTTGTGGATGCCGTGACCGAAGCCGCCGCCTATGTAGGCCGCCTGGCCATACTGGTAGAGCGACGACAGCAAGCCGAAGCAGTCGATGATGAGGCAGTCGAGCGATGCAGCATCCTCGGGCGATGTGGAATAGAGCGCGGTCTTGCGCCCTGTGCGTGCCATGATGTCCTGCAAGCGCTTGGCGTCAAACTCGTGGGGGGCGATGATGAGCTTCATGCCGGGATGCTCGTTGAAATAGGGCATGACAATCTCTTCGTCGGGCTGCCACGAGCTGCCCATCACCAGCGTGAACGAAGCGCCCTTGACAAATTGCTCGATAATGGGGAACTGCTTGGCAGCACTCTTGACGCCTGCCACGCGGTCGAAGCGGGTGTCGCCGCACACCACCACATTATCCATGCCTATGCCCGCTAGCAACTGGCGCGACTCGTCGTTCTGCACATAGAGGCGGTCGAAGCACCTGAGCGTGCCGCGGAAGTGTCCTCCCCAGGGCTTGAAAAAACTCTGGCTGGGGCGGAAGATTGCCGAGATGATATAGGTGGGCACACCGCGCTTCTTGAGGGTGCGCAGGTAGTTGCTCCAAAACTCATACTTGACAAAGATGGCAACCTTGGGCTTGACGATGTCGATGAACTGTACCGCATTGTGATGGGTGTCGAATGGCAGATACACCACTGCATCCACCAGGGGGTAGTTCTTGCGCACCTCATAGCCGCTGGGCGAGAAAAACGACAGCACAATGCGTGCCGCAGGGTTGTTTTTCTTGATCATCTCGATGAGCGGACGGCCCTGCTCAAACTCGCCGAGCGATGCCACGTGCATCCAGATGTAGCCGCCGGCGGGGTCGAGCTTGCCACGCAGCGTGTCGAAGGTCTCGGCCTGCCCTTTGAGCATGAGCCTCACCTTCTTGCTGCGCAGCGATGCCAGCTGTGCGGCAGCCTTGTAAGCATGTATGCCTAAATCGTATAGAAAGTCCATTGGAAATGCTGATGATGTGTTGGAGTGGTTTTAGCGCAGTTCGCCCGCCAACTTGCGTGAGTTGAGATAATGCTTGTCGCGGCGGTGTTTCCACACGTCCTGGTCGATGTAGAAGCGGCACGAAATCTGCTGCCAGAAGCCGAAAGTCTTGTCGGTGGCATGAAGCGTGACGCCAGCGTTCAGATCGACAAAGCGGTTGTTCACGATGTGAGCTTTGATGTCGGTGCGGCTGTAGATTTTGCTTCGCCAGTAGGGGTCGCCCAGGTTGAGCTGGCTGCCAAACTGCTCGTAGAGCGGGAATGCGTCCTTGCCTATGGAAAACTCCTGGTCGATGTCGAGCCAACTCCACAGACGAGCATTGGCGCTGGCAAAGAAGCGACACGGCGTGTGCCACTTGCCCTCGCTGCGGTTGCGCTGCAGCTGCACGACGGGGCCCGCTTCAAAGGCCAACTTGGCCTTGGGCTTGCGGATAGCCCTCACAGCGATGCGCGGAAACAGGGTGATGTCGTCGTTCACGCCCTCGCCCTCAGGGGCATCCTTGCGCTTGGCAAGGTGGTTGATCTGCACCTCGCCCAGCAATGTCACCGGTGCGTAAAAGTGTTTCAGCGCCTGGAAATAGACGTTGAATGCCTCGCGTTGCGTGGTGCTCTGCATCTGTCGCCAGTCGACCATCAACGCCATGGCGCAGTTGGGCATCTGGTGCCTGATGAGCACACCGCGCGCGTTGGGCGTGGTGAAACTCAACGAGTCGCTCCACAGCAGTGTCGAGGGCTTGAGGGGGAGCAGCGAGCGCGGGAACATACCCGTGGTCACGTCCCACTTGCCGTGATGGAAGTTGTAGTAGATGGTGGGCAGCACCTTGTAGCCTGCGCCATTGTCAATCATGGGCTGGAACCATGCCACGCCACCCTTAATCTCGTGGGTGTTGTCCATGAGCGACAGCCCCACCTCGGGTGCCAGGCGCGTGAAGAGGATGGTCTGGTCGGGTGTCTGCTCGTCGCCTCCCTCACGGTTCTGGAACATGGAGGAAAAGTCAACGCTCCACTCTAGCTGCTGAGCGTGCACGGCACCCAGTGCCGCGCACACACACAGTGATAATATTGTTGCAAACCGGCGGAGCATCAGGCTTCGACAGGCTTGATATTGTCAATGCCACGCTTGATGCGGGCTATGGTCTCGTCCTTGCCCAGGAGCTCGGTGATGAGGAACATGTGCGGTCCCTTGCACTCGCCCACAACGGTGAGGCGGAAGGCGTTCATCACGTTGCCCATGTGGTACTCGTGATCCTTGATCCAACCGAGCACTACGGGTTCGCTAGCCTCGGCACCCCAGTCCTCCATGCCTTCAAGCACGGTGATGAGCTCGCGCATGAGCACGTCGGTACCCTCTTTCCAGCGCTTCTTGATGTCCTTCTCGGCATAAGCCTCGGGAGCCTTGAAGAAGAACGCACAGTTGTCCCACAAGTCCTTGACAAAGTTGCAGCGGTTCTTCACCAGGCCCACTGCCTTGGCGATAAACTCGTCGCTAAATGCCGCTGCATCGATGCCATGCTGTGCCAGTACGGGTTTGAACAGCTCGGCCAGCTCGTCATCGGGCATGGCAGCGAGATACTCGTGGTTGAACCACTTGCCTTTCTCGTAGTCAAACTTAGCGCCTTTCTTCGAGCAGTGCTCAAATGAAAATTCCTTGATGAGGTCTTCCATGCCGAACATCTCGCGGTCGTCGCCGGGATTCCAGCCCAGCAACGCCAGGAAGTTGATCACAGCCTGTGGCAGGTAGCCGGCCTCGCGGTATCCGCTTGAAGTCTCGCCGCTCTTGGGGTCATGCCACTCGAGGGGGAACACGGGGAAACCGAGGCGGTCGCCGTCGCGCTTCGAGAGCTTGCCCTTACCGTCGGGTTTGAGCAGCAGGGGCAGGTGCACCCACTGGGGCATGGTGTCGGTCCAGCCGAATGCCTCGTAGAGCAGCACGTGAAGCGGTGCGCTGGGCAGCCACTCCTCGCCGCGAATCACGTGGCTCACCTCCATCAGGTGGTCATCCACGATGTTGGCAAGGTGATAAGTGGGAAGGTCGTCGGCACTCTTGTAGAGCACTTTGTCGTCGAGAACATTAGAGTTGATGCGCACCTCGCCGCGAATCAGGTCGTTGACCAGCACCTCACGGTCGGGGTCGATCTTGAAGCGAACCACATACTTGTGTCCGCCGTCGATGAGGGCTTTCACCTCCTCGGCCGGCATGCTCAGCGAGTTGCGCATGCCCAGGCGGGTCGAAGCATCATACTGGAAGGTCATCTTCTCGGCCTTAGCCTCCTCGCGCTTGGCATCAAGCTCCTCGGGGGTGTCAAAGGCATAGTAAGCCTTGCCAGCGTCGAGCAGCTGCTTGACGTAGCGGCGGTAGATGTCGCGGCGCTCGCTCTGCTTGTAGGGGCCATATTCGCCTCCCTCGCGCACGCCCTCGTCGATGCCTATGCCCAGCCATTGCAGGGCCTCGTTGATGTAGTCCTCGGCTCCGGGCACGAAGCGGGTTGAGTCGGTGTCCTCGATGCGCAGGATCATAGATCCGCCCATCTGGCGGGCAAACAGGTAGTTATATAACGCAGTGCGCACTCCGCCTATGTGGAGCGGGCCTGTGGGTGATGGTGCGAAACGCACTCTTACTTTTCTTTCCATTTATATTGTTGTTTCTTGGGTTGCGGGTCAGTGTTATCCTGATTACAGGGTGATTAGAAATCAATTATCGACTCCACGTGACCGATTGATGCGTGATCGGTGGGGTCAACGCGCACGGGTGTTGCTGTGGCATATCCCTGGTTGAGCCAGTAGAAGTCGGTCGTCGTGTCATCGGGGTTGTCGCAAGTGTAGGTGCCTTGCAGCCAGTAGTAGTCTTTTCCGGCGGGATCCACGCGGTGGTCATACTCGTTGTCCCAGTGTCCCATGGCAGTCTTGGTGGCCTTGATGCCCTTGACGGGACCCTTGGGGAAGTTCACGTTGAGGCACACGCCCTCGGGCAAGCCCTTCTCGAGCACCTTCTTGATGATTTCCTCTACCAGTGGCAGGCAATAAAGCAGGCTGCCCTTGGGGTTGTAGTCGTCGATTGAGAACGCCACGCTGGGAATCTTGTGCACAGCGCCTTCAAGCGCCACGCCCACGGTGCCGCTGTAGGCTGTGCTCACGCCTATGTTCTGGCCGTGGTTGATACCCGAAAGGAGTATGTCGGGCTTGCGTCCGCCCATCAGTGCGTTGAGAGATATCTTCACGCAGTCAACAGGAGTGCCGGCAACTGCAAACTTATCAAATCCCTCAACCTTTTTCACCAGAGTGGTGCGCAGCGGGTTTTTGATTGTTATAGAACTTGACATGCCGCTCTGATGCTGGGTGGGTGCGGCAACTACCACGTCACCCAGGGTGCGTGCCACGCGGGTCAGTGCTCTGATGCCGGGCCAGTCGGCGCCGTCGTCGTTGCTGATGAGAATTAGCGGTCGTTTACTTTCTGTCATAGCTGTACTATATAAATTTTGTTGATTTTCATTAAGTTAAACTGTAGCATGTGCGGCAGGTGAATGCGTGCCGGAACCACCGTGCACACCCCATCTTCCTCGAAATAGCAGTTTTGTTCACTATACATCTGCAAAATTACAAAAAAATAATGAGAAATGTGGATTAATTTGACTAACTTTGCAGTGAAGAATAACTCTGATACATAATAAATATCAAAAAAAGTACATAAACTCATGAGACTAATCATCGAACCTAACTACGAGCAGGTATCTGAATGGGCAGCTCGCTATGTCGCATCGCGCATCAAAGCAGCTAACCCCACCCCCGAGAAACCCTTTGTGCTGGGTTGCCCCACCGGCAGCTCACCGCTGGGAATGTACAAGAAACTCATCGAACTTAACAAGGCCGGCAAGGTGTCGTTCCAGAATGTGATCACATTCAACATGGACGAGTACTGCGGTCTGCCCGAGGAACACCCCGAGAGCTACCACTCATTCATGTGGAACAACTTCTTCTCTCACATCGACATCAAGCCCGAGAATGTGAACATCCTCAACGGCAATGCCGAGGACCTGGAGAAGGAATGTGCCGACTATGAGGCCCGCATCGCTGCGGCCGGTGGCATCGACCTGTTCATGGGCGGCGTAGGCCCCGACGGACACATCGCTTTCAACGAGCCCATGTCGTCGCTCACCTCACTCACCCGCCAGAAGACCCTCACCCAGGACACTATCATCGCCAACAGCCGTTTCTTTGAAGGCGACGTGAACAAGGTGCCCAAGACAGCGCTCACCGTGGGCGTAGGCACCGTGATGGCAGCCAAGAGCGTGATGATCATCGTGAACGGCTACAACAAGGCCCGCGCGCTGCAGGCAGCAGTCGAGGGCGGCGTGTCACACATGTGCACACTGAGCGCACTGCAAATGCACCGCAAGGCAGTCATCATCGCCGACGAGAACGCCGTGATGGAACTCAAAGTGAGCACCTACCGCTACTTCAAGGACATCGAGAGTGAGAATCTCGACCCCCAGAGCATGAAGCTGTAAAAAGCATATCCCCCAACCAATAATAGCGAGCCCCGTCCACACCAAGACGGGGCTCACTTATTTCAACACCTCACGATAGAAACACCAGTCCCCTATAGATTACTATAGCCCTCTATAGATTTCAATAGTTATCTATCCTCCTCTATTCTCCTCTATCAAGGACAAAAAAAAGACTGTCCCACCCTCGCGGGTGAACAGTCCCAAACTCTTCGTTTGTTGTTTTGATGTCTCTGCTTCGCAGGGATACTGATTACTTAACTGAATCAGCAGCAACGCTGTCAACAGTAACTGCGCTGTCAGCGGGAGCAGCAGTAGTGTCCTCAACAACAGTGCTATCTACAGCGCTATCAGCAGCAGCCTCAGCCTTGTCAGCATTGTCGCAAGAAACGAAAGATACACCAAATACAACAGCAAGTAATAAAACTAACTTCTTCATTTTTGAAATAAATTTAAATAATAAAACAATTTGTTATCTGTTTGAAAATCGATGCAAATTTATATCAAATTTTTCAATTGCAAATTTTTTTTAGCACTTTTTTTTGTGATAAAATTTACCGATTTTCCGTTTTTTTGCCATTTTTTATCTTAAATCACTTTGCAACACTTTAACTAACAATTAATTACACAAGTTTCATTTGGTTTAATCTCGAAATGTTAAATAGTGTTACAAGAGGGCGATTTGTGTTGTTAAGCATGTTTTTTTTGATAAAAAACGGTACAAACACTCGCGCACTTTCTTTACCTGTAGAGGTATCTCTTGATACTCTTTTTGGGTGTTTTCTCAAATTCCTGCGGCACGATTTCGATCTTGGCGATGCGTTCATAGGGTGCCACGAGTTTGTTGAGCTCGGTTTTGACGTTCTCCATCTGCTCCGGGAGCTGTTGCGGCGACACGCCCAGCTGGTCCATCACCTCATAGTCGGGATAGACAAGGGCAACGAGCTTGCCATCGCGGTCCACGATGAGACTCTCGTTCACATAGAGCATATTGTTGAGCTTCGCCTCGATTTCCTCGGGATAGATGTTCTGTCCGTTGCTGCTCAATAGCATGGTCTTGAGGCGTCCGCGTATGAACACCGTGCCGTCGGCACTCAATGTGCCCATATCGCCAGTGTGCAGCCAGCCATCCTCGTCGATCACGTTGCGGGTAGCTTCCTCGTTGTGGAAATATCCCATCATCGCGTTCTCGCCACGCACGCATATCTCACCGGGCTTGTTCTCGGGGTCCTCGCTGTCGATCTTGCACTCCATGATGCCAGGGAGCACGCGTCCGGCACTATGGGGCACAAACTCACGCCACGGCGTGTGGCTCACCAGCGGAGCGCACTCGGTCATGCCGTAGCCCACGGTGAAAGGAAACTTGATTTTGTAGAGGAAATCCTCGACCTCGGCATTGAATGCAGCGCCGCCCACGATGATTTCCTCAAACTCGCCGCCGAATGCTTCGATGAGTTTCTTGCGTATCTGGGCATAGATGCGATTGTCCAGGAATGGCACAGCCAGCGCCCAGCGCAGCATGCCCTTGCTTATCATGGGCACAATCATCTTGCTATAAATCTTCTCAAGCACGAGAGGAACACATATCACAAGGTTGGGCTTCACCTCGTTCATCGCCTTGACCAGGATCTTGGGCGAAGGGATGCGCCCCAGCAGAGTGACATGAGAGCCAGCAGCCAGCGGGCACAGCATGTCGAAGGCACAGCCATAGGCATGGGCCAGCGGCAGGAACGACAGGTGGCGCGACCCCTTGTGGCACAAGCCAGAGCTGATGCCATACACCAGGTTGCCGCAGATGTTGTTGCCGGTGATCATCACACCCTTGCTGAATCCTGTGGTGCCCGAGGTGTAGTTTATCTCCATCAGCTGGTCGCCGGGGATGTCGGCATAGCGTATGTCGTTGCGGTAAAAACCGTTCTTGTACCTGCGGTTGAACGCGCGGGTCAGGCCGTAGAGATGCTTGCTCACCTCCTCGCCGTTTTTCTCGGCCAGCAGCTTGCGGTCGTCGAGCGAGATGGCAGCGCGCACGTTGAGCAGCTGGTCAAAGTCGAGCGTGTCCCATATGCTCTTGCTCGAGAACAGCATCACCGCCTCGCTGTGGTTGATGATGTGCTGCGCATCGTTAGGGTTGAAATCCTGCAAGATGGGCACTATCACGGCACCATAGGTGATGGTGCTCAAGAACACTGTCACCCAGTTGGGCGTGTTCTTGCCTATCAGGGCTATCTTGTCGCCCTGCTTGATGCCGCATTGCTCAAAGAGCAAGTGCAGGCGGGCAATGTTACGTGCAAAGTCGCCATAGGTGAGCGTGGTATTAGCGTTATAGTCGCTCAATGCAGGCAACTCCCAGTTGTCGATAAAACTCTTTTCGTAGATTTTTATTGTATTTTCTTTCAACATAACTGCAAGAGGTTTAATTTCGTTGCAAAGATACAACAATAGTCGCACACTGGCAATAGCTTGTGCAAAAAGGCAATTTAAATATTATATTATGTACGCGCGCGCGAGGAAGTGAAAATTGAAAAAAAATCACATTAAGTGAATATTTTTTTCGATTTTTGCTTGCCAATTCAAAAAAAAGCAGTACCTTTGCAATCGCAAATGCGAAATGACGCATGACTCCGTAGCTCAGCTGGTAGAGCAATTGACTCTTAATCAATGGGTCGTGGGTTCGAGTCCCACCGGGGTCACTACTTTAAAAAGCCGACAACACAACTTGTTGTTGGCTTTTTTTTAAAGATTTATTGATAAGGCCTGATGTCCCGCCCCCTTTCTTTGATACAAACAATAGTGCAATTATAACATACGGTATTAAGGATTCGTCTAGGTTTAATGATTTTATAATGAGCAGCTGCATTGATTGCTGCACAAAACTATAGTTTATTTGTGAAAAAGAAAAAAAGCAGAGTTCAACTCATCGTTGAATTGATTAACGGCAACTGCATAAGCAGCCAGAGCGAGCTGTGCGAGATGTTGCTTGAAAATGACGTCGAAGTCACACAGGCAACTTTGTCTCGTGACCTGAAGACGCTTCGTGCCACCAAGGTTCCCACCGAGAACGGAGGTTATATGTACATAATCCCCGACAGCAATGAGATCCACAACAAGATGCTTGAGCACGGCCAGGCAAGTTCTACCGCAGCCCATCACGTGGGTCCCACGTCGATTGAGTTCTCGGGCAACTTTGCCGTGATCAAGACCCGCAACGGCTATGCCACCGGGCTGGCCTATGACATCGACATGAGCCACAGCCACGAAATCCTGGGCACCATCGCTGGCGCCGACACCGTGTTTGCAATCTTGCGAGAAGGCGTGACGCACGACGAGGCAAAAGCTTTCTTCGCACGTTTCATCTCTTGAACAGAACAATAACCACTAAAACAAAAGCAACATGCCAGTAAACAAAGTGATATTAGTGGGACGCCTGGGCGGCGAACCCGATGTGCGCTACCCGGCACAGGGGCAGATAGTCGTGTCATTCCGACTTGCAACCAAAGAGCATGCCTACACTGCCGCCAACGGCATGCAATACCCCGAGCGCACCGAGTGGCACAACATCGTGCTGTGGGGACGCAACGCCGAGAACGCGGCACGTTTCCTGCACAAGGGCTCGCTCATATACCTTGAGGGAAAGCTGCGCACCCGCACATACGACGACCGCAACAACATCAAGCATTATATCACCGAGGTCTATGTCGATACATTCGAGTTGCTAGGCAGGCCAAGCGAAGAAACCTCGCAACAACAAAATCCCTGATTTCACCTGCCGCCTAACTGTCAACAATATCTAAGCGAAGCATAAAAATCATAATAAAAATATTTTCTTTTTTACCGGACAACAATAAATTAGGAATATTGTTGCTAACACTTTTGTGTAACATGAGGATGTTGACAAGGAATAAATTTCTTGTTAATTTTTAGTGTATTTTCAGTGGCAACTATTCAGCAATAGAATTTTGCAGAGTCCCCGCCCAGACCTAATGAAATCTTTCTCTCGCACAAAGCATAAGGCAAAGAGAGGCTGAAAGCCGACACGCAGAACTGCGTTCTGCACATAACCCTGTCCTAACTGTGCGCAAGCGAAGGCAGGGCAGGGTAAACGCGACACACTATACTGCTGTTGAAGACCGCCACCTGGCACGTTTCGAGGTAGCGGTCTTCAACCGCGATTTTGTCACACTTCACCCCCTCCACCGGCAGCCCGCAGGTCTGCGACCAGCGGTTAACCTAAGTTACGACCTCCCTGAGGTCTAAAAAATCCACAATATATATATTTTCAATGAAAAAAATCAGTGTAATCAGTGAGATCCGCGCGGGGAGTTCCATTGGTGAAATCCCATACTCTGTTATGGACCGTGCATCTCACCAACCGGAGAAAGACGTGACGGGCGTAAAAACAAAAAATAGTTGTCTCACGACAACTATCTTTTTGCATACTTAAAATCTAATACCATGAAAAACCAATGCAAAGGTAATTGTATTTTTTGAAATAGCACAATGGTGCCAAAATAATTATGGTAATTTTAACCCTAATTAACTAAAAAACGTCGTTTTTAGGTCAAAATTCGTCCATTTTGCCACACATTTCTTGTTTTGATGGTTGAAAACCGAACACAAAAGCATGATTTTCCTTGTGCGGTTTTATCTAGGAAATTACACCCCGTAGTGATTCAGCTTGCGGTAGTTGACAGGAGAATGGCCCAGCTGTTTCTTGACAAACTTCCCGAAGAACGACAGGTTGTCAAAGTTGAGCATCGTGGCAATCTCCTTCACGCTCATGTCGCTGTAAAGCAGCATCTGCTTGATGCGTGACACGAGGCTGTTAGTGATGATGTCGCTTGCCGAGCGGCTTGAGTGCTGGCGGCACACGCTGGTGAGATACTTGGGCGTGACGCACAGCTGGTCGGCATAGGACTTGACGCTGCGGTGCCCGTCGGCATTGCTGGCAACGAGATACATGAAACGCCTGTACAGCTTGTCGCCCTGGCGCAAGATGCTCTCATCGCGCGTGGTGTGACGCTCGATGAGCGACAGCAAGTCGATGGCAAACGCCTTGAGCAGGCTTGCCACGGTCTCCTTCTGCGAGAATGCCGGGTGCGTCATCTTGAAGTCGGCAAGCTCGTAGTACTTGTCCATGAGCTGCACCTCGTCGGGCGTGAACGGTATCACAGGATTGTCCTGCAAGTCGATTATGGCCTCGGCAAGACCCTTGCTGATGAGCGAGAACGCCAGCTGCGAGTTGATGGCACACAGTTTGCACGACACGTCGGGGCTCATGTAATCGACCGACACCAGCGAGTTCAGGCCAGCAAAGAGGGCGTCGTGCTGGGTGATGGTGTATTCCTTCTCGTTGATGTGCACACGCACCTCGCCCTCCACGCAGAAGAGGAGCACGATGAAATTGACGCGAAACACCGAGGCTATTTCGGGCAGCGACGTGATGTTGTCGGCAAAGTATATCTCGCCGTCATAGTACTTCATTCCCCGAGAGATGGGAGGAATGTCTTGCAACTTGAGTGTTGTGATGTCTTTAGTGTTCATAGTGGTTAAAGATTAAAGATTAAAGATTAAAGATTAATGATTTAATTGTTGGGTTCTTTGACTGAAAGAAATTATAAGAAATTAAAAGAAATTTTTGCTGCGAGTTCTTTTTAAGACAGAAAGAACAGAAATAAAAAATTTTGAATAATTTCGGATAATTTCTTTCAGTTTTCCCTCTCGGGGAACTCGGGGAACTCGGGGAAGTTTTTCGTTTAGAAGCTTTATGAAAAAAAGAGTATGAGCGACACGTGCCGCCCATACTACTATATGATTGAAATATTAGTCCTCGCGAATAGTCTCTACAAAGATATCGGCAATCTCATTGCGAGTGAGGAAACGCGGATCCAGGTCAAGCATAGCGCTGCCGGTAGCGATAGTCTTGTCGGCCAGCGCATCCACCTCGGCCATTGTCACACCCCAGTCGCTCAATTTCAGGTTATCCACCTTGCACTCGCGCTTCATGATAGCCAGCGCGTCGAGGAAGTCGCCGGGACGGGCAGCCTTGTGCTGTGTCATCTTCTCGGCCATCTTCATGTAGCGCTTCATCGAGTCGTTCTTGAAGGTCTTGAAGTACGCGCCCGAGAGAGCGATGAGTCCTGCGCCGTGGGGCAGTTCGGGGTGAAGCGCGCTCAACGCGTGCTCCATAGCGTGCTCGCCAGTGCAGCTGCTGGTGCTCTCCACCATGCCGGCAAGGGTGCTAGCCCAAGCCACCTTGGTGCGAGCCCACAGGTTGTTGCCGTCGGCCACTGCCACGGGAAGATACTTATAGAGCAGACGCACTGCCTCGAGTGCGTAGAGGTCGCTGATGGGAGTGTGTGCCTTGCCCACATAGCCCTCGGCTGCGTGGAAAAAGGCGTCAAAACCCTGGTAAGCGGTGAGCGCGGGAGGAATAGAAAGCATGAGCTCGGGATCCACGATGGCCAGCGTGGGGAAGATGTGACGTGAGCCGAAACCCATCTTCTCTTGAGTCTCCTCGTTGGTCACCACGCCCCACAGGTCGATCTCGGTGCCTGTGCCGGCAGTAGTGGGAATGGCCACGATGGGCAGTGCACCGGTCACCTTCTTGCCGCCGCCAGTGCCGCCATGAACATAGTCCCAGAAGTCGCCGCCCATGTGAGCGGTGATGGCGATAGCCTTTGCGCTGTCGATAGAACTGCCGCCGCCCAAGCCTATAACAAAGTCACACTTCTCGGCAAGGCACAGGGCTGTACCTTCCATGACGTGTGACTTAATGGGATTGGGTAATATTTTGTCAAACACAACGCTCTCAACACCAGCCTTGCCCAGTTGCTCCACGAGGCGGTCGAGATAACCCAGGCGCTTCATTGATGTGCCTGCCGAGATAACGATGAGAGCCTTCTTGCCAGGAAGAGGCAAGGTTGACAAGTTCCTGAGTTCCCCCGCGCCAAACACAAGTTGGGTGGGGATGTTCAAGCCGAATTTCATTTTACCTTTCATAGTTGTTTAGTGTATTTTGTGGTGCCCTCGACACCTGTTATTATTATATTGTGGTAAAGTTAGCAATTATTTTGCAAACGCCCAAGTTTTTATCGCTAAAATCTAGAAAAACGGCCAAAAAGTCCACAAAGACGATGATGATGACAACCGCGACAGCAAGGGCGAAAGCCATCTTCTCTTACACAGCGGTTTATTTATGTTTTTTTCTTTTTTCCCATCACCAGATTCTATACTCCACGGGAACGCCATCAAAGGGACAGTCCCTATGATGGCACAAAATTGTGGATTTACCTTAATTTATTTGCATTTTACCATTTTTTGTTGTAACTTTGCACTCGCAATCGTAGCTACGCAACAACCAATCACACACCTTGAATTTAATAATTAATTTGAAATGAAACAACACACACATTACAGTTTCTCGGGCGACACCGGCATCAGCGGCAAGCACCGGGCACGCTTGAGACGCGACAACGAGTTCCTAGAAACCTACAGGCAAGTGCTCGACCTCATGATTGAGCGAGGGGTGCCCTCGCCGCGCAGGGCAGCCGTTGAGTTCACCGTGCTCAACAGCCGTCCGCACTACCACGTGAGCATCGAGCGCGCCCTGGTGGTCGTGGGCAGGATGCTGTCCTCGGGGCGCAACATCGTCAAGCCATCGTTGCAAGCGCTCATGTGGGAAGAGATTGCCAGTAAGGTAAAGCAACTCATTGATTGCAAAGGAATATCCCTCAACAGCGCAGTGCAGTTTGTGATCGACAACTGCCGCGCGTCGCGCTTCTTCGTCACACCGCAGTATGCCTACCATCACATCCGTCACATTAACACCAACATCAAAAAACACTTGCTATGAAAATCACAATCGACCTTGACAACATCCTCAACCGCATCTATGCCGAGAGCGCATGGCATGCGTCCTACCAGCCCGAGGTGAAACTCCTCACCCCCGACAATGCCCGCATGCTCGAAATGCGCATTGAGGACGGCCTCGCCGACCTGCGCACACGCATCAGCGGATACATCGACTCGTGGAACTTCAACCCGCACCTCGACCGTGGTAATATTACCATAACACTCGCTTTGCCTGCCACCATGGACTGCCACACCCAGGCGATGAGCGGCACAATCACCGACCTGCTGGCCAACTATGCCTTGCTGCAATTCTACGGCAGCGAAGGCACGCACTACGACACGGCATGGCGGCTCAACCGGGCCCGCATCCTACTGCTCCTGGCACGAGCCATGCCCTAACAGACGGGAAAACAAACCACAATTTAACAAAATAAGGGAATTATATTTTCAGATTAAGCAGGTTTCGATTAAAAGTAACTATACACCAGAACTCCCCGCGCTGATCTCACTGATCTCACCGGTTTTTAAACAGAAAACATATAATATATCACTCATGTTTAGCAAGTTGTAATTTACTGTCTTGCACATGAATAAAGTATTAATCGCGCCGATAGGTGCGTGGTCGCACGAGTGCGCTACCTCGAAACGTACAAGGTGGCGGTCTTCAACCGCAAACCTGCTCTTCTATAAAGAAATTTTGCATTTACGCTTGTGTTTACGCTAATTATTGCTAACTTTACATTTTGAAAGAATATTAACCCCAAAACTACACGATAATATGTTTAGCAAAGAGACCTATGTGGGCCGTCGCGCCCAGCTGAAAAAGCTCGTCAAGAGCGGTGTGATATTGCTGTTTGGCAACAACGAGTCGCCCTGCAACTACCCCAACAACGGCTACTCGCCATTTCGCCAGGACTCAACATTCCTCTACTACTTCGGCCAGAACCGCGACGGGCTGGTGGGCGTGATCGACGTGGACAACGACAAGGAAATCCTTGTGGGCAATGACATCGACATCGAGGACATCGTGTGGTATGGCTCGGTTGACGCCGTGGCCGACATGGCTGCGCAGGTGGGCGTAGAGAACAGTGCTCCCATGAGCACGCTCAAGGAGATTGTGGACGAGGCTCGCGCCAAGGGCCGCACCGTGCACTTCCTGCCCCCCTATCGCCACGACAACATGATACAGATCATGGACCTGCTGGGCATCCATCCCAGCGAACAGCGCAAGGCTTGCTCTCACGAGCTCAGAATGGCAGTGATAGCGATGCGCAGCGTGAAAACGGCCGAGGAAATCGAGGAGATAGAACGCGCTTGCGCCATAGGCTACAAGATGCACACCACAGCCATGAAGCTGGTCAAGGCCGGCGTGAGCGAGAAATACATAGGCGGCCAGATCGACGGCATCGCCAACTCCTACGGCGCCAAGGTGAGCTTTGCCACCATCTTCTCGCAGCACGGCGAGATCATGCACGGCAACCCCTCGACTGCCCTGCTCGAGGACGGACGACTCGCGCTGTGTGACTGCGGTGCCGAGACCGTGAACAACTATTGCAGCGACCACACCCGCACCATGCCTGTCAGCGGCAAGTTCTCGCAGCGCCAGCTCGAGATTTATAGCATCGTCGAGGAGTGCCACGACCTGGCGCTCAAGGTGGCAGCACCCGGCGTCAAGTACATGGACGTGCACATGGCAGTGTGCAGGCTCATGACCGAGCGCCTCAAGGAACTTGGCCTGATGAAGGGCGACGTGGACGAGGCTGTTGCCGCCGGTGCCCACGCGATGTTCCTGCCTCACGGCCTGGGTCACATGATGGGTATGGACGTGCACGACATGGAAGGCCTCGACCAGATCTATGTGGGATTTGACGAGGAAACCCGTCCCCGCCTCGACCAGTTCGGCACCAACTGCCTGCGCATGGGCCGACGCCTGCAAGAAGGCTTCGTGGTGACCGACGAGCCCGGCATCTACTTCATCCCGGCACTCATCGACGACTGGCGCGCCAGCGGACACTGCGCCGAGTTCCTCAACTTCGACATGCTGGAGACCTACAAGGACTTCGGCGGCATACGCATCGAGGACGACCTCCTCATCACTGCCGACGGATGCCGCTTCCTGGGCAAAGAGCGCATCCCCTACCATCCCCAGGACGTCGAAGCATTCATGGCCAAGTAAATGGTGGGGGAATCCCGCTTGGCCGGTGATGTAACCTGTTGACACATAAAAAATTCCATTGCTGAATTGTTACAGCACAGAGGTCACAGAGAGAAAAACAAATTAATCTGTTCAATCTGCGTAATCTGTAGTTTGTTTATCAGGAAAATAGTGATTTTTCAGCTTATTTTCAGTGTATTTCAAGCGCAGCGCCACCACGTTAAATACGAATTAGATGCAGATAACCTCAAAGAAAAGGCGCATCCTTTTCAGTAATAATAGTGGTCACGTGAGCAAAAAAAAGCATTAACTTGTTGGTAATTGCCTAACTTTTCGTACCTTTGCATGCTAACAACTCTATTCACACCTAATGAAGGCAAATTTAACTTCTAAAATACAGCTTGACCAAGTGTCAAAGCGTTACTATAAACCCGAGAGCGAACTGGAACTAGCGTCGCTCACCCGTTTTGAAAAAGTATATACCAAAGTCGTCGAGACTCATGCCGAAGGCGCTCTCGACGCTGCACTCGACATAGCCGAAACCATTGACCGCTGCGTCAAGGAGAAAGGCCGCTGCGTGATAGGCCTCGGTGCCGGCAAATGCGTGCTCGAGGTGTATGACCAGCTCGTCAAACTTTATTTTGCCGACAAGGTGAGCTTCGCCAGCGTGGTGGCGTTCAACTTGAGCGAGCTGGAACTGGGCGTGGTGACTAGCGACGAGCAACGCAGCACGTTCAACCGACTCAAGCAACGCTTGTTCAACAAGGTGGACATAGACCCCAACAACATCCACACATTCAGCAACGAGGCGACAAAGGAAAACGTGCACAAGCTGTGCCGTGCCTATGAGACCGAGATCGACGAATATGGCGGTCTCGACCTCGTGGTGTGCGAGATCACCAAGAACGGCTCGATGGCGCTCAACGAGCCTGGAAGCACCAGCAACTCGTCGTGCCGGCTCATGCTGCTGGGCAACAAGGCCCGCGCACACCTCTCCGAGGCGTTCCAGTGCGACACCGCACCGCTCACAGCCGTCACCCTGGGCATCTCTAACATCATGAGTGCCAGCCACATCATAGGCGTAGCATGGGGCGAGAGCAGCGCAGCGCCGCTGCTCGACGTGGTGGAGGGACGCATGGGCGAGCAAGTGCCCGCATCGTTCCTGCAGATGCACCACAACGTGAAGATTGTGGCTGACCTGGAGGCAGCGTCACAACTCACACGCATCAGCCTGCCGTGGAAAGTGACTTCGTGTGAGTGGACCGACTACCTCACACGCCGCGCCATCGTGTGGCTGTGCAAGCAGACCGGCAAACCCATCCTCAAACTCACCAACAAAGACTATAACGACAACGGACTGAGCGAGCTCGTGGCCCTATTTGGCAGCGCCTATGCAGTGAACATCAGAGTGTTCAACGACGTGCAGCACACCATCACCGGCTGGCCCGGCGGCAAGCCCAATGCCGACGACTCGTCACGCCCCGAGCGCGCTACCCCCTACCCCAAGCGTGTGCTCGTGTTCAGCCCCCACCCCGACGATGCCGTGGTGTCGATGGGCGGCACACTGCGCCGACTCGTGCAGCAAGGACATGACGTGCACGTGGTGTTCCAGACTAGCGGCGACGTGGCTGTGGAGGACGAGAATGCACTGCGCGGCCTCATGGTCAACGAGAAGATGGCACACCACTGCGGCTACTATATGGACGAGATAAGCCGCCTCATGAACTCAATCATGCAGTCCATCATCAACAAGACACCTGGCGAACCCGACAACGAGGACGTGCGGTTCTTCAAAGGGCAGATTTTCACTTGCGAGGGCATCATGGCATGCAACCACATGGGAGTTGCCACCGACCACATCCACGAGGTGTCGTTGCCGTTCTACACAAGCGATCCCAATGGGCGCGGCAAGGTGACCGCCGCCGACAGCGTCATCCTGCGAGACATAATCGAGAAAGTGCGCCCGCACCAGATTTTCGTTGCCGACGACCTTACCGACCCCTTCGGCACCCACATGCGTGCCACCAACGCAGCACTCATGGCCATAGATGAAATCAAGAACGAGGACTTCATGCAGCAGTGCCGCACTTGGCTCTACCGCGGACAGTGGGGACAGTGGGACATCGACCGCGTCGAGATGGCCGTGCCCATGAGCCCAGAGGAGTTTGAATACAAGTCAAACGCCATCCTCAAATACCAGTCGCAGTTGCACGACGCACCCTTCCACGACCACACCGACGGCAGCCTGGCATGGCAGCAGTCACTCAACCGCAACCGCAACCTGGCACAGCACTATCAAGAACTGGGTCTCGCCTCCTACGAAGCCATCGAGGCATTCGTCCAGTATCATCCGTAACCCGACACATTCACTCCCCCCATGCGGATCGCAACTATACACCAATAACTTTTTTGAGAACTCCCCGCGCGGATCACACTGATTACACGGACTGATTACGCGGATTTTATATTGAAAATATATAATATATCATATTTTGTGTTTTTATAGACCTCAGGGAGGTCGCAACTTTGGTTAACCGCTGGTCGCAGACCTGCGGGCTGCCGGTGGGGGTGGAAAGTGTGATAAAATCGCGGTTGAAGACCGCTACCTCGAAACGTACAAGGTAGCGGTCTTCAACCGCAGTATAGTGGTGTATCGTCCACCCTGCTTCGCATGCGTGCATCGTCGTAGCGAAGTTCAATGCAGTGAACTATTTTTTTCTACTTTTCGGATAATTTCTTTCCTTACTTAGGGATATTCAGTTAATGCGTGATTTATGTGGGCGGTAATCGGAAGTGCGCGCTTCAAGAGTGTTCGGCGATGCCGTTCTCGTCTCGTTTAGTCTTTTCAGAGGCTAAAGATGCATTTTATGTACTTGTAGGGGCATGA
>NZ_JAZLLZ010000195.1:0-6546 GCF_045598405.1 Sodaliphilus sp. | reverse complement strand
CTGTGCTGCGTCAGATGCGCTGCGGGCTTCAACTTCAAAAGTTTCTGTCTCATTGTCGAAATCGGTAATTTCCACTGTGAAGAACTTGAGTCCGCTGCGGCGGATATTCTGATTGTTTGCTACAGTCTGAGAAGTGAAAGCCGATGTCATAAATTCGTAACTCATAATAAGGAAGTTTTATTTGTTTAACAATGTGCGCTTCCGCGCTATTTAATTTTTACGAACAAGACCAACAGCGTGCAAGAGAGCAAGGGCAAATATTTGGCAAGAAAATGTAGAAAAAATTAGACCTCGCGTCTCATTTTTTCTAAGCATTGCGGTCATTTTGTTAGACAAACGTGTCTCGTATTTGAACCAGTGAACGACGATGTAACTTTGTGAAGTAAAATACAGGCGCAGGGGGCAGCTAAGTTGTCAAATGAAACTTCCTATGAGGCAACGAATATGACGATAGCGAAAACGGAACAAGACGATGCGAATGATTATGAATAGTAGCAAAGGGACGAGGTACAAGTGAATAGGGACACGACAATAGAACAGAAACAATAGATAAAATCCGCAAGCAACACAGCACTGCCAATAACCAATAAACTATAACCAATAACCACCGCACAGCGGTTACAATGCCCATCGGTCGGCAACCACAATAGATGCAAGATGAATGCTAACTCGTCTTTAACCTCTAACCCATAACCATTAACCACCGCGCCAGCGGTTTATTAACACAGAGTCAAAGATAAGCCCCAAGGGTTCCCTCGGGCAGCCTTACCTTGGTCCCTAAAAAACGCACCGCCATGATGAATACTCACCATAGCGGTAATGCGCTTGAGAAAATGTATGATAAAATTTATTTAAAGTTCATCATTTGGACCAGCAAAATTTTTCAAAGAGTAATATGTTAAATCTGTTCCTATCTTTATGTTACCACTAATAGTTTCATATCTATAGCAACTTACCTCAGCTACGGTTTGATTTTTACCGAAGACCATTGACGATGCATATATGGTAGTGTCATTGAGAGTGACCTCTGTTAGACTATATTTATTTTCAATTGCTATTTTAATGTTATTGTAATTATTTAGAGCCGAAGCTTTATCATCTGAGGCATTCATAAACCTGATACCATCAAATCTTCCATTAGATGCGAAGATATCCAACATTTCCCAATTCATATTGCCAAATGAGAAAAAGCGTTTCTCTTTAGAGGAGAAATGTAATAGAACATCAGTACTATTGCTCTTTTTGTAATAAAACCCATGTTTTTCTAATTTGGCTATGACATCATTAATAGAATCACCAAAAGTAACATCAAAGAAGGTCTCTTGCACTCTGTCGTTCCAGATGGTGTCAAGTTCTTCTTCTGATTTATTATTCTTGCTATTTGCTCCTTTATTATTACAAGAAATTAATGTGATTCCTAAAAAAAGGGAAATCAATAATAATATTTTTTTCATAATAAGTCCTTTTTTACAGTAAATTTAATCTATAGCGTTGATGATGTTGTAGAGGTTTTCAAACTTATCTACAACACCATATTTTACCTTTGATGTTGAGAGGCTGTTGAAAAGTTTCTTTGCACATTGTGTCTTAGCTTTTTCAACACCACGCAACTCCATGCCGTCGAGAGAGCCTTTGGTCTCTGCGACGAAGAAAACGTGTTTAACGCTACCTTCCGTCAGAACTATTGCCCAGTCGGGGGCATAATTACCTACAGGAGTAGGAATTTGCAGTTTGCGAGGGAGTTTAGCGTAAACTTGAACTTCCTGAGCATTTTCGAGTGCTTGTGCAAATTCATGTTCCCCCTCACTGTCAAATGCCACATACGGTGTGACATGCTTCTGTGCCTCAATAACCTTTTTGATATTAAGTTTTCTCTCAGGCACAAAGATGCTACTGTCATATCGTCCTTCGGTTTGATTGTAGGTAATGTGTTCAACAATCATTGTAGCTTTTTCTTCCTTTATGATTTTGACTACATTGCGTATAAATTCTTCGGGGTTTTCGCGGAACATATAGATATTATCTCCGATACCTTGAAGAATTTGCACTACAGTCTTACGAGTAAGTCTTGCACCTTTGGCTATATCTCCAACGAGGTCATACTTTACGATAGAAGTAGTGACATCCTTCAGGTCGGAGGTTTTTGTTTGTGTTTGTCCAAAGGTGGTAGCATCCTGCTGGTTGCCAATTACACGCACATACTGCAGTTTAGTTACAGAAAGATTTCGGTTCAAGTTTCTAATTACATTCTCAACGAGTTCAACGCTGTTATAATGAACGGTATAAACATATTGATGGTTAATCTCGTTCCAGAGCTGCTGGAAGCGTTCATTATTAAAGTTCTCGTTGAGTTTGTTTTCCTCGGTGGTTGTTCCTGCTTCTTCCACCATCTGATCGAGGACTTTCTTGTCGAAGATAGAACGTACAAGTTTCTTCACATCTTCTGCTATCGGCTGCAGTTTCGTTGGAAGTTCAGCCAATTTATCATCGGCATAAGCCTTGTGGTAAGCCTCGGTAAGGAAGCCGTCGGCATCGATATAATCGTTATCTTCAAGATAAACGATGATGCGGCTTGCTTCCTGAGGCGTGATTTCTCTTACCATGCCATCGACATCAGTAACTCTCTTGCCAGTGAAATATTCGGGCGTAGCCTTTTCAACGCGTTCGCGCAGTACTTCCCTGGTTTCACGCTGCAATGCGCTTGTAAAGTCTGCATAACTCTCATTGGCGATAACGGTAAGCACATTCACATTGTGAACGTCTTCACCGAGGGTTTCTTTGTCTTGACGAATACCGTCTTTATCAACGCAAATACGCAAACCACGGCCCACTTCCTGACGCTTGTTGGTCGTAGAATTTGAGTGTCGCAGAGTGCATATTTGGAATACGTTAGGATTGTCCCATCCTTCACGGAGAGCCGAGTGCGAGAATATGAAGCGAGTAGGTTCCTCGAAACTCAACAGACGTTCCTTGTTTTTGAGAATCAGGTCGTATGCAGGAATGTCGTCCGATGTATCGGTTCCTCTTGTAACCTTACTATTGACCATGCGACCTTTCTTGTCGATTGAGAAATAGCCCTTGTGTACATCCTCGGCACTAAACTTCTGCAGATACTGGTCGTATGGAGTATTGAAGGCAGTGATATTTTCAGAGCAGATACGCTTGTATTCTTCTTCAAAAATCTGCTGGAACTTGCCTTTCACCTCGTTGCCGTCCTCGTCATATTGGCGATAATTAGCCACCTCGTCGATGAAGAAAAGCGATAGGCACTTAATGCCACGAGCGAACAATTCCTTTTCCTTTTCAAAGTGTGCCATGATGGTTTCACGAATCTGCACACGCTGCATAGCTTCCTCGTTCTTGTCGCCAATCACTTGACCTCGATAGATTGTTGCGCCATTAGAGAACGAAACATAGCCACTTACTGGATTAATTTCGCTAACGGTGTAACCATCGTATGCTTTAAGTCCAGACTCTTTCTCCAAACTGTCGCCCACATTGAACGACTTTAATTCACGGCGTATTGCACCAGCAGCATTTCTCACTTCGAGTTCAATGCGCGCGATAGGCGGTTCCTTTGGCGACAACTTGATGTTGTCAAGGTAGATATAGTCGGTAGTGCCTCGCAGGTTCTTTACCTCAAACCCTCGCACTTGAATACGCTTAACGAGTCTTTCCTTGAAGGCATCGTAAGCATCAAGCGCATAAACGGTGTCGTGCGTGGTCTTGTGTGTAGCCGAGTAGTTGAGGGAGAAAAGCGGTTTGAAACGCTTCAGTCCGCTTTGCGTTGCAGCACCTTCCATTCTCTGCGGTTCATCCATAATAATGATTGGGCGGTTGGCTGCAATCACGTCAATAGGACGGCGAGAGGCAAATTCATCACGCTTGCTGTAGATAATCTTGCTCTCCTTTGAGCGTCCACCCTCCTTAAGTGATGCCGCAAACGCCTGCGTGTTGATAATCATTACAGAGATACCGCTGTCTTGTGAGAACGCATCGAGCTGCTGAAGGTTGCTGCTGTTATACACAAACCAGCGAGCCTTTTTGCCATACTGCTCCATGAAGTGTTCTTCAAGCATCTGGAAACTTTTAGCCACACCTTCACGTATGGCCACGCTCGGCACGACGACGATGAACTTCGACCAGCCATAGCGGCGGTTGAGTTCAAACATAGTCTTGATATAGACATAAGTCTTACCAGTACCGGTTTCCATTTCAATATCGAGGTTGAGGTCGGCTATGCCAGTAGATAACGCATTACTTGTCTTGATGAGGTTTTTGACCTGTGCGTCTTTGATGTTACTGAGCAAGTCAGCCTTGCTGAGTTCGATGTCGGCATTACGAAATCCCGAGTCCTCTCCTTCGTATGTTATCTGACCATTCCGCTTGCCTAAGTCAATGCGGTAGTGAGCCATATCCCGGGCGGGTTGACCGTTAAAAACATTCACAGTGTATTCTACTGCGTCTGTTTGGTATTGCTGAATTTTGAATTTGAACTTCACGGCTTAAATAATTTTGCAGACAGTGTCGGGTGAATAATTAGCGAACAACTGGTCGAAGTTGTCAATAACGTTGTCGGTAGCCGCTGAAGCGTCACGCATAACGAAATAAACAGGCTTAGCCTTTGCAATTTCGGTAATTACGCTTTCGTTCCCGTCCTTGTCAAAGCAAGCATAAAGGAAGCCATCGTTCATGATGAACACTTCCTTGCCGTTGACCGACTTTGACTCAATCTTGGCAGAAAGTTCGATGCCCAGGCTGAGCATAACCTGGAACAGCAAGTCATTGCTCGTGCGGTCGGCTTTCAGGTTGTCCGCCAGCGAGAACAAGTCGGCATTGCTAATATCATTAGGCTGATAATATACATCAGCCATATTAGAACTATCAAGTTTCAAAACGCGGAAACCAGTATCGAGGTTTTGTGTTGTCAATGGTGACTCAGCCTTGATTTTCTTACCTGCTCTACGAATGCGTTCCTTTGCAATCTCACAGATGTTTTCATATCCTGCTTGATAAGCATCGCTATTTTCTTCAGTCTTTTCAGGTACTTGTACCATGATGTAAGTGCGGTTTCCTCCGTCTTCTGCATTTAATTTCATGACTGCATGAGCGGTAGTTGATGAGCCAGAGAAGAAGTCAAGGATAATATCTCCACTATTAGTATATAGTTGAATACATCTTTCAATTAGAGCAACAGGTTTTGGATAATCGAAATATTTTTTACCATCAAAAAGTGCTGCAAGTTTTTGGGTAGCGCCCTGAGAGTGGTCAACTTCTGTATATTTCCAAATAGTCATTGGTGTAACCCCTGTTTTTCTTAATTCAGAAAGGAAACGTTTCATAGATGGAACATTGTCTCCATTAGGACCAAACCATATTCTATTGTCTTGGAGTCTCTCGAAAAAAGCTTTTTTCGAGAGACTCCAGCTGCGCCCAGCTGGAGGCTCTACAATACGCCCGGAGGGCGTTGTAATTTGGTAAATATTTTCTTGGACTGCAGGGCCTACAGAAAGGTCACTGGATTTCCAAACCCCTCTAGGATCGTTATCAGGGTTGGAATATCTGTTGTTAGCTTCTTCGCTTCTAGGTATGCCATTACATAAAGCTTTTTCTATATCTTTTGCATAACATAATATAAAATCATGTGAAGGAGAAAAATGCTTCATTAAGTTAATAGGAGAATAGGCTCTTTCCCAAACGATTTGTGCTAAAAAATTTCTATTACCAAATAATTCTTCGGTGATTTTCTTTACATTTTCAACTTCTCTATCGTCAATAGAGATAAAGATAACGCCATCATCTGTGAGCAGATCGCGAGCGACTTTAAGACGAGGGTACATCATGTTGAGCCAATCTGTATGGAAACGGCCATTGCTTTCCAGATTGCGCTGCATTGGGTCAATAGTTTGGTTTCCTTCCTCATCAAAGAGACCACTTTGCTGCTCAAAATCCTCGCGTGACTGTGCGAAGTCATCATTATACACGAAGTCGTTACCTGTGTTATAGGGAGGGTCGATATAAATCATCTTTACCTTGCCAAGGTAGGTTTCGCGCAAGCATTTCAATACCTCGAGGTTGTCGCCCTCAATGTAGAGGTTTTCTGTATTGTCAAAGTCCACGCTTTCCTCAGGACAGGGGCGCAGAGTCATTGTAGTTGATGTATTTGCCAAGTGTGCGGCTTTGCGCTTCTCGGGCCATGTAAACTGATAGCGTTCCTCTCCTTCTTCAATCACGTCGTTAGAGAGTTCGGCTTTCAACTTTTCAAAGTCGATGCCACGAACGACTTTGCCGTCTTTCATGTGTTCGGTTACGCACTGGGGAAACAGTTCGGCTATCTTGCCGATATTTCCTGTGACAGCATCAAATGTCTCTAATTTTAATTTTTCCATTAGTGCAAAAGTTTCTTTATATCCTCAAATCCGCAGTATAAAATTTGTTAACGTTTTTGCACGCGTTAGAGGGGCATCGCCTGGCCGGATCGGTGGCAACGTGCTAAGTTCTGTGTGTTTTTGTCACGAGCGGGCACACTGCCCCTTTCCCCAATCC